>CALHAO010000049.1 GCA_937931765.1 uncultured Thiotrichaceae bacterium | reverse complement strand
TAAAGCGGCTCAGAATCTGGCTTATGACCATGCCGGAGAGTTGGTGTATATCGCGCCGACGCGGGTGAATTTGCAGATGGCGCATGAGAAATGGCCTGAGGTGACTTTCCATTCTACGCGTGAGCATGGGGTTGGGATTGGCTAATACGCTTTCGCTAACCGAATTAGGCTGGAAACCCTTTTTCCAGCAACAACTCACGCTCGATGAGTGGGAGCAGGTCAAACCTGCGTTGGTAACCGGTCAGCACCGCTCCCAATTAGAGTTACTCACTGAGCAAGGCAAGCAGATTCTCCCGTTGTTGCCCGATATGCCATCGATGGTTATTGGTGACTGGGTTTTGCTCGATGATGCAGGTGGATTTAACCGCTTATTAGATCGCCTGTCACTGTTCTCACGCAAAGCAGCCGGTAGTAAAGTTGCCGCCCAAAATATTGCCGCGAATGTCGATACGGTGTTTGTTGTTAGTTCGCTCAATAGTAATTTTAGTTTGAATCGTATTGAGCGCTATTTAGCGTTGGCCCATGAGGCTGGCGTTGAGCCGGTGGTGGTGCTGACTAAGGCTGATCAGTGTGATGATCCACAGGGTTATGTGCAGCAGGTGAGGGCGCTGGACAATATGTTAATGGTTGAGGCGGTCAATGGTCTTGATGTGGATAGCGTTAGTGTGTTGTCGCATTGGTGTGGCGTCGGCAAAACAGTGGCTTTTCTGGGTTCATCCGGTGTGGGCAAATCAACGTTGATCAATACGCTATCCGGGCAGGCTGAACAGGAAACGGCGGCGATTCGTGAGCAGGATAGCAGAGGTCGGCATACGACTACTGCCCGTTCATTACACTTCATGCCGGATGGTGGAATGCTGTTGGATACGCCGGGCATGCGTGAGTTGCAACTGGCTGATTGTGAGCGTGGTGTTGAGGAGACGTTTGCTGAAGTGGCTGAGCTGGCGGCTCAATGCCGGTTTTCAGATTGCCAGCATCAGAGTGAGCCGGGTTGTATGATTCAGAAGGCGATTAAGCAAGGTGATTTGGATCAGCGCCGCCTAGATAATTACTTGAAATTATTGCGCGAACAGGCTTTTAATGGTGCGACGCTGGCGGAAAAGCGTAGTAAAGATCGTGACTTCTCGAAGATGGTGCGTTCGGTGATGTCTGAAGCTCAGCAGCGGAAAAAGGGTCTGTGATCCATTTGTATACCATGATTGCTTTAGTTTACTGACCAAGCAACACCACCAGAATAACTACCATCAACAACAGACCAAAATCCTTCCATGCCAAACGTTTTGCCGGGATAACCACCCAGTCAAATAAGAAGGATATACCGACATAAGCAACAGCTGAGCCAACTACAAAACGTGGAATGAAGGCCATGAGTTGAGTAGAATACCATAAGAGTAATCCGCTGATAATGGCGACGATCAAACCAGTGAGTGGCAGTTGTTTGCCTTGACGGGCATTGATGCTTGACCAGGCCGGAGACATATAACCCGGCCAGCCGCCCACCATTCCTGCCATAAAATTAGCAATGCCTGTAGTGCGTAAGTCTTTGTTGTGATCGAAGCTGCCGCGTACTGATAACTCAAAGCCACTGTTATTCAGTAGCATGGCCACGATGGAAGCAAGCACCAGCACGATGATGAGATCAGCTTGTTCAAAAATGATGAGCCACTGCACATTGCTGAATTGCTCCCAACTTAGCCAGCTGATTTTGTCTGAAGAAGGGATCGCATTAAACAATAAGCCACTTGCATTTAGTTCAGCCAGAGAAGCACCTAGTATTTTGCTTATACCGAAAAACACTAACGAGGCGAGTAACATCATCAGCGGTATGAGTAAGGCGTGTTTGATGTAGCGCCCTAAGCCGTAAATGAGTAAGGCCAGCAAGACACAGGGAACCCAATGAAGAATAGCTGTATAGGTGAGTAGATCAGCTCCGATTTGTTCTGTTACTGAGCTGTTAATACCGCCCATGAGCATCAGACAGCCTGTGCCTCCCAGAAAACCAGCCACTACCGGAAATGGTAGGATGCGTACCCATTTTCCCAGTTGCAGAGCACCCATTAAGTACATGCCTACACCGGTTAGCATTGAAGTCAAAGCGATAGTCACAACTATTGTGACGAACAAGGTATCACTTGAAGTACCCGTGGGCATATTGGTAATGATACTGGTGGTGATGATGACTAACATGGCTGCCGGAACATCCTGAGGCAGCCAAATGACGCCTTTCCATGAGCTAAAACTGCTCAGCAGTGTCATAGATACTAATGCACCGGCTATGAGGTAAATGGTTGCTTCCCCTATGTAAGCAGATAGCGGCTCTGAAAACACCAGCGTTAGCATGGCGATCCACCAGGGAGTTTCGATCAGGCTGATAGTCAGGCCATTGAGCAGGGAGTCAGACAGAGTGGCGGGTACTTTCTGCGTCGTTGGGGCACTGTAAGGTGTGTCTTGCTGTTTGCTATTGACTGTGGTGGTGGGATTATCCATGTCATGAATTCCTGTTTTCAGGTTTATATTCATTCACATGGTTTGCGGCTAATGAGTTGTTGTGGTGCGGGCTGCTGTCATGTGATGCTGGATTTCAGTGTATGCAGCGGGCACTTTTCAGTCATAAGGAAGCGGTAAAGCTTTGGTAAGGATTAGGAAGCGTGCTTGAAGGAGGAATTGATGAGGGCAGGATCTGGAGAAT
>CALHAO010000048.1 GCA_937931765.1 uncultured Thiotrichaceae bacterium | reverse complement strand
CGGATAACGCGGTTAACGATATACTCGCACACCTTGCGGTCAGCAATCAGTCTGGGCAGGAAGGTAAAGCCAACGGCATAGTTACCTTCTTCCGGCAGGGTGAAACCGAGGTTTTCACATTCCCGGCTTAGAAATTTGTGTGGGATCTGAAGCATAATGCCCGCGCCATCACCGGTGTTCTCTTCGCAGCCACAAGCACCACGGTGCTCCATGTGGGTGAGAATTTTGAGCGCCTGCTGAACTATCTTGGCAGACTTAACACCTTTAAGATGTGCAACAAAGCCCATGCCACAGGCATCATGTTCATAAGCGGGGTCATATAAACCCTGCGCCGGAGGTAATTCATTATGCTTCATAGGAACCTTCAGGCAACCAAAATAAGGGGTCGCCATTATCACTAAATGGCGGGTAAAATTCCATAGCCAATACAGCTATTCGGAATATATTGTACACCGTGCATTCTGTAAGATGTATCTGCGAAGCAAATATTTCATGTATCCCCTATCTGTAAACAAGGTACTCTGATGCGCTATGGCCGGACATATTCCTAAAGAATTTATAGATCAATTATTGGGCCGCATTGACATTGTTGATGTGGTGAATAAGCGCGTGCCGTTGAAAAAAGCCGGGCGTGAGTACACCGCTTGTTGCCCGTTTCATAATGAAAAAACGCCTTCCTTTACCGTTAGCCCCACTAAGCAGTTCTTCCATTGTTTCGGTTGTGGTGCACATGGTTCAGCCATCAGTTTCATGATGGAATACGATCACCTTGAATATGTTGAGGCTATTGAAGCCTTGGCGCGTAATCTGGGTGTGGAAGTGCCACGTGAGAAGACAACAGGAGACCACAAGCCCCGCAAGAAATTGGATAATAGTCTCTATGGTTTGATGGAAGAAACGGCAAAACACTTCAGTAATGAGCTTAATAAGTCTCAGAAAGCTATTGAATATATTAAAGAACGTGATTTGTCGACTGAAATTATTCAGCAGTACGGTGTGGGTTATTCAACCGATGAGTGGGACAGGCTGACACAGTTATTTGGCAGAGAATACGGGCAACAAAAATTATTAGCTTGTGGTTTGCAAATCGAAAACGACAGTGGTCGGGTTTATGACCGTTTTCGTGATCGCCTGATGTTCCCGATCCGTGATCGGCGCGGGCGGGTGATTGGTTTTGGTGGTCGGGTATTGGGGGAGGGAGCACCTAAATACCTGAATTCACCGGAAACCGATATTTTCCACAAAGGTTCAGAATTATACGGTCTGTTTGAAGCTAGAAATAACACGAGGAAACTAACTAAGTTCCTTGTTGTTGAAGGATATATGGATGTTATAGCCTTGGCGCAGTTCGGGATAACCTATGCTGTCGCAACGATGGGCACGGCCACCACCATTGAGCATATCGGGCAGCTTTATAAGTCAGGTGTGACGCAGGTGGTTTTTTGTTTTGATGGTGACCGGGCGGGTGAAGAGGCTGCCTGGAAGGCTCTGAAAAATGCGTTGCCTGCTGTTAATGATGATCGTGAAATTCGTTTTCAGTTTTTACCGGAAGGTGATGATCCGGATACCTTAGTCAGGCGGCTGGGTAAGGAGGGTTATGAGGCTGAATTGAAAAAAGCGCTGCCTTTCTCAAAGTTTTTTATCAGGGGAATCAACGAGGGCTTGGGCTTAAAAGCAGAATCCACCTTACATTCCATTGAAGATAGCTCCCGGTTTGCGACTGAGGCTTCGCGCTTATTAGACCAGATGCCGGATAGCCTGTTGAAAAAATCGCTGCTGCAGGAGATACAGCGCTTAGGGCATGTGACTAACGTACCATCAAATGCCCAGGGTTTTTCAGCGGAAGGTAAGCAGCGTGGTTTTGATCGACCTTACCGCAAAAACTTTGGCAAGTTTGCTGAAAAACCACAAGGTGCACCGAGCCAACCGGGTGATTATGCGGTGAAAAAAACACCAGTGCGGTACGCCATCACTTTGTTACTGAACGCGCCTGAATTGGTGAGTGAGGTCGGAAATCCGGAGAAATTATTAGAATGGGATATTCCCGGTATAAATTTATTATTTAAATTAGTTGAAACTGCGGAAGAGAACCCCCATATTCACTCGGCGGGACTAATGGAGCGGTTCCGTGGCACTGAACACGAGAAAATATTACTGAAACTGATGAAATGGCAGCCTCAAGAGGCTGATATGCAGGTACTGCAGCAAGAATTTCAGGATTGCTTCCGTCAGATAAAACGTCAAGCCAGAGAGAAAGCGTTGGAAAAATTGATCCACAAGGATCAGACAGTGGGTCTGAATCCTCAGGAGCAGCACGACCTCCAGTCTCTTTTGTACGACACTTTATGATCTTTCTGAATGAATTTTCGGAAGGATACTTGTATTTTCAGGATTTGTGATATAATCGCGCGTCCATTTCGTCGAGGTCAAACGGTACATGAGTCAACAACAGCAGCAACAGTCCAGTCTGAAAGAGCTGATTGCCAAGGGTAAGGAACAGGGCTACCTTACTTATGCCGAGGTGAACGACCACCTGCCAGATACTATAGTCGATCCGGAACAAATTGAAGATATCGTTGCGATGATTAACGATATGGGCATCACTGTGCATGAAAATGCGCCGGATGCTGATGATCTGTCACTGAACGATGATAATGTTCAGGCTAATGATGAGGCAGCTGAAGAAGCGGCTGCGGCATTAGCTAATGTGGACAGTGATTTTGGTCGCACGACTGACCCGGTACGTATGTATATGCGTGAAATGGGTACTGTCGAGCTTTTAACCCGTGAAGGCGAGATTAGCATTGCTAAACGTATTGAAGAAGGTATTCGTGACGTTCTTCACTCTATTGCTTACTGGCCAAATGCAGTTGAAGTTGTATTAAAAGAATATAAAGATTATCAAGAAGGCGAACGTCGTCTGGCCGATATTCTTTCAGGCTATCTTGATCCGGAATCTGATGAAGAAATTCCTGAAGTGATAGAAGATGCTGTACTGGAAGAAGATGAAGATGAAGCTGCTTCGAAATCGACCAAGGAAGTTAAACTTGATGACGATGAAGAAGAAGAGGAAGAATCTGAATCAGATGATGATTCAGAAGCAGATTCGGGCCCGGATCCGGAAATTGCCAAAGTTCGTTTCACCGAGCTTGAGACAGTCTGGCAAGAAACTAAGTCAGTAATTGAAAAGCATGGTCGTGATAGTGCAGAAGCAAAGGCTGCACTTGAGGCTCTGGCATCTGTATTTATGATGTTTAAGTTTACTCCGCGCCTATTTGATATTATTTCTGAAATGATTCGTGGTACGCATGAGCAAATCCGTACTTCCGAACGTGAAATTATGCGCTACGCAGTTCGTCGTGGCCGTATGGACCGTACCCAGTTCCGCACCTCCTTTCCAGGACAGGAGTCAAACCCGGGCTGGCTTGATGAACAAATGGCAAAAGCATCTCCAGATATTAAAGGTCATCTAGAAAAAGTTCGTCCTGATGTTTTGGCATTCCAGCAGAAAATTGCTGATATTGAGAAAGAACTTGGTCTGAACGTTATTGATATTAAAGATATCTCTAAACGTATGGCAATTGGTGAAGCTAAAGCTCGTCGTGCCAAAAAAGAGATGGTTGAGGCCAACTTGCGTCTGGTAAT
>CALHAO010000047.1 GCA_937931765.1 uncultured Thiotrichaceae bacterium | reverse complement strand
GCCGGTGAAATCTGCACCATGAATGATCCGGAAGGCCGACCCACTGTATTTGATAGCCTGCCAAAGGTTCAGCAGGGGCGCTGGGTTATGATTGGCCGCCTGGACATCAATACGGATGGTTTACTCCTGTTTACCACCGATGGCGAATTGGCCAGCCGGTTGATGCACCCTTCCAGAGAAATCGAACGCGAATACGCCACACGGGTGCTGGGTGAAGTCGATGGTGACATGCTGAAACGCCTGCAAAAAGGTGTGGAACTGGATGATGGCCCTGCAAAATTTATCCGTGTTAAAGACGCTGGTGGCGAAGGCGCAAATCACTGGTATCATGTTGTACTGGCCGAGGGTCGCAACCGTGAAGTGCGGCGCTTATGGGAATCACAGGGCGTTAAAGTCAGCCGCCTGATTCGGGTGCGCTATGGCAATATTCATTTACCACGTTATTTACGCGCCGGTCATAGTTCAGAATTGGAAACTAAAGCCACACGCACATTGTATGAATCAGTGGATATGGTTTTTGATGATGGTTCTCTGTCATACGACACTGATAAAAAACCTGCTGCTAACGCCAACAGCCGCCCGTCTTACAAAGAAAACCCGCGAGAACGTGTACAGGAAAGGCCGAGAAACAGATCGGGGAGCAAGGGTAAGCCAGCCAATCCTTATGCTAATGCGAGCAAAAAGTTCTCAGGAAGCCCGCGTTCCGGCTCAAAGCGTGACAGATAAACTTAATAACTGACAAAAAGTTGCGGCCAAACCGACTATATTATAAGTGTCGAGGTAGATTCCTTAAGGAAAAAAATGCGCACTCATCCCTATGTAAGTCTAAGCGGACTTCTATGCTTAGTGTTTTTGCACGCTACCAACGTGCAGGCAGAACCATCATGGTCAATCGTTAAAACACTCAGCATTAACCATGTCGGTGATCCACGCAATAACGATGACTTTCATGCGGAAGCCATCGGGATTAGTTACGCATTTAATGATACCCACGCTGTTAAACTAGGTTATTTTGAAAACTCCCAAAAACGGGATTCCTATTTAGTAGGCTACACTTATACCTTCAGTAGCGGCCCAAACTTTGATTTCACGGGTAATGTCTATCTTGCGAATAACTATGATGATACTTACTTTGGTCTGATTGATTCTGTCGAGCTAATCCCGTTATTAGGCATTAACTGGCACCTGACCAAAGACATTGATTTTGTTGCCGAGGGCATCCCTGTGCCAGGTTCTGATCCCTATTTTTTACTGCAAACCGGACTGTCTTACCGGTTTTAAGCCTGGTGCCCGCTGTTTACGCTGGTCAAACTATCCAGCAACTCTTTATGATGCTGAATCTGGAGGCGCGTTCTTGAACGTCCCGCACGAAACACCACCCATAGTTTTTCCAGCGCATCCTCAAACTCATCATTAAAAATGACATAGTCATATTCGCCGTAGTGCGACATTTCACTACGTGCCTCATCCATACGCCGTTTAATCGTTGCATCGTCATCCTGCTTACGGTTGCGCAGGCGATCCTCCAACTCATCCAGACTCGGTGGTAAAATAAAAATACTGATGACATCATCAGTCTGCTGGCGTACCTGCTGCGCTCCCTGCCAATCGATTTCCAGAATCACATCCTTGCCCGCATCCAGAAACTCTTGCACCGTCAGCTTTGAAGTGCCGTAATAATTACCAAACACCTCAGCATATTCGAGGAAGTTACCTTTAGCCACTTCACTACGGAATTCGTCAACACTGACAAAACGATAATGCCAACCATCTTTCTCACCCGGTCTGGGAGCGCGTGTTGTATGGGATAGCGATACCGTCACGTACTGCAAGCGTCCGCGCAGCGCATTTAATAGCGAAGTTTTTCCGGCACCCGATGGTGCGGATACAATGTATAACTGACCCTGTTTCATCTTTGCTCCTTGCTTTCCTAGCTGTTCTGGCTCTTAAACAAACGCTCAAACCAACTTTCACTCACAGAAGGTTGATCTGCTACCGGCACACGCAACCACTCAACCAGTGCAGACACTTCCGCCGCCATCTGTCTTAAAGCAGCCGGGTCATCGGTAAGTCGCTGACAAAGCTCATCTGTATTATGCGATTTCATCAACCCTACGTACATACCGCCTTCCTGATCCGGGCTACGTTTTGGTGTTAATACCAAAAATTCTGCCTGATCTGTTCCGGCCCCCATTTCCACAGCAAAAAAAGTAGCAAAAACAGCTAAGTTTAATCCGGCATCAATGTCCAGAGGTAGCGTTTTACGCCATGCCCCCTGATCCTCAAAAAAACCTTTGGCGTGTGTATTATCCACACCGTGATCCTTTTTCAAAGCAGGACTACCAATATAATCCCGCACACAGTAACCTCCTAATAATTCACAGGGCATTTCTAATAGTTCAGCAAGTGACTGATTTTTCTGGATAGCCTGTTCCAGGCGGGAATGCTGTAGCCGTTGTTTCATCTGAATTTATAACCCAAATAGCGAAAAGAATTGTATTTGTGCGAAAATAGACAGAGACGATATAGATAATAATTGCAGGACGCAATAACACAGAAGCGAGGTAGCACAATGATCCAGGTAATCGGTGTATCAGCATTTTCGGATAATTACATTTGGCTAATCACTAACGAAGAGCGCAAGAAAGCGGCTATCGTCGACCCCGGCGATGCCAAACCAGTGATCCATGAATTAAAACAACGTGGCATAGAACCTGTAGCCATTTTGATTACACATCACCACAATGACAATGTCGGCGGTATAACTGAACTGTTAGCGACTTACCCTGACCTACCCGTTTATGGCCCCGCCAATGAATCTATTCCGCACACCACCCACCGGCTGACTGAAGGACAGACTGTCAATCTGGAATCGATAGGGCAGAATTTCGAGGTGCTGGATATTCCGGGCCACACCGCCGGGCATATCGCTTATTACGGCGATGGCAGCTTATTCTGTGGCGATACCTTGCTTGGTAGTGGTTGTGGGCGGGTATTCGATAGCACAGTGACAGCCTTACACAATTCGCTGTATCGCATCGCTCAACTTCCTACTGAAACATTAGTTTATTGCACACACGAGTACACCGTGGAGAATATTGGCTTCGCTAAATGGGTGGAGCCTGATAATAAAGACATCGACGAACACCTCGAAGCATGCTGGGAGTTACTCGACTCAGGGCGGGCCACTGTACCCTTCACACTGGAGAACGAATTCAAAAGCAATCCATTCCTGCGCACTCATATTCCGGAAGTTATTAAGAAAATTGAAGAAGTGGCCGGACGAGAACTCAACACACCCTCGGAAGTATTTGCTGCTATGCGTATTTGGAAAGATACCGAATACGACTAATCGACCATGTTAGAAAATTCTGCCGCCAAGCAGCATGATAAATGTTTGTAACAGACAAAGTCCGTCACAGAAAGGATCTGGGTGATAAAATGCCCGGCAACTTTTACGTGCGTATTTATACGCCATTTTTTAGATACGTCCATTGAGAGGCCATAACATGCTGGAAGTCTGGCAGGAAAGACTGAGAATATTAAAAGCCAACAAGCTGTTTGAGTTGTTTGTTATCAGCATTATCGTTCTTTCCGCATTACTGATTGGTGTTAGTACTTATGATGACAACAATATTCCTGTTAGTGTCTTAGCTACTCTAAGAGTCCTTGATTTCTCAGTGACTATATTTTTTCTGGTGGAAATTCTGATCCGTTTTCTGGCAGAGGAAAATAAAAAAGACTTTTTCAAAAGCGGTTGGAACATTTTTGACACACTGATTGTTACGGTCAGTTTGATCCCCATTGATGATGCAGAAATGGCTGTTCTCGGTCGGTTAATCCGTATCTTCCGCGTGTTGCGCATGGTGTCTGTTATCCCTGAATTGCGGATGCTACTAAATTCATTACTAAAAGCCTTGCCACAACTGGGGTATGTCGCGTTACTGATGTTTATCATCTTCTACATCTATGCCGCTATCGGCAGCACCCTATTTGAGTCCATTAACCAAGAACTTTGGGGCAATATTAGTATTGCGCTGCTCACCTTATTCCGGGTGATGACTTTCGAAGACTGGACGGATGTCATGTATGAAACTATGGAGCATCCGGACGGCTCGCCATTCGCCTGGATTTACTACCTGACTTTCATCTTCTTCACCACCTTTGCTTTCCTGAATATGGTGATCGGGATTGTGGTTAATGTGATGGAGGACGAGCGCAAAAAACTGTATGCACAAGAACACCCTAACGAACCAAACCTATCAACCCTGCAAGCAGAGATTCAGGAGCTGAAAGCACTAATTATTCAGGGGCAAGATAACAAATCATAGTCACACTCCTGAGGATACTCGCTTGCTGAAACCGGAGAACGGAGTACAGTAGGCTCCGGACAATTCATATCCTCAGGAGGAGCTTAATGAAAACTCTTAATACCCGCATCACACATTACCTATTATCACCACTGTTAGCGCTGATGCTATTACCTGGCATCAGCCTGGCAGCAGACAACTTTCCGGCACAACAGGCTTTCACTGGACAGAACCTAACGCTGAACGGCAAAGGTACACGCACTAAACTATTTTTCAAACTATATACCGCAGGCCTTTATCTACAGCAAGCCAACAAGGACGCTAATGCTGTTGTTACCGGCAATCAACCGATGGCACTGAGACTTGAAATCACTTCCGGTATGATTACCAGTGAAACCATGTCAAGCGCCGTCCAGGATGGCTTTGCGTTATCAGCGGGCGACAA
>CALHAO010000046.1 GCA_937931765.1 uncultured Thiotrichaceae bacterium | reverse complement strand
TTTACTGTCACCATTACCAAGAAAGCAATAGGTACCCTTCACTTTTTGTAGCATGAAAGCGAAGTCCTCAGACCCAAGATAACTCAGATCTTCCTCGAACACATTATCGTCGCCGAAAATATCACGTGCGATCCGGGCAGCCTTGCGGGTTTCATCCGGGTCGTTGGTCAGTACAGCGCCGGGCACGCCTTCGCGGATCTCGGCGGTGCAACCGAATGATTCACTTTGTTGATGGATCAACCGGCGAATATTTTTATCTACCATCTCGCGGTCTTTAGGGGTCGTTGTGCGGATCGACAACCTCAGGATTGCACTGTGTGCGATGACGTTCGGTGCCTGACCAGCCTGAAACGCACCGATCGTGACCACTGCGCTGTGTGCCGGAGCAACATTCCGGGCCACAATCGTTTGCAGCGCCATCACCAAGGATGCACCAGCGACAAGCGGGTCAATCGCCAATTCAGGCATCGCCCCGTGGCCGCCTTTGCCAGTGATTTCCACTTCCCAGTTGTCCACTGCGGCCATGGTGTCATCTTCGGTGAAGTACAGCTTTCCCTTCTCTAATCCGGGCATATTGTGCATACCAAAGATGGCATCGACCGGGAAACGCTCAAAAAGCCCGTCTTCAATCATCGCCGGAGCGCCCTGCATGGTTTCTTCAGCATGCTGGAAAATCAACCGCACAGTGCCATTGAAGTTTTTTGTCTCAGCAATGTACTTGGCTGCCGCCAGCAACATAGTGGTGTGCGCATCATGTCCACACAAATGCGCCACCTTGGGGGTTTCCGAACAATAATCCAGGTCATTACACTCCTGAATCGGCAGCGCATCGAAATCTGCACGTAATCCGATTACCTTATCGCTGTAGCCCACCTTCAGCGAGGCAACAATGCCGTATTCGCCAATACCGGTTTCGACTTCATATTCACCAAAGCTACGCAGAATGTCGGCGATATATTGCGCGGATTTTGTTTCCTGCATCGAGAGTTCCGGGTTGCGATGTAGGTGCTCAAACCAGCCTTTCATTAGATCGAAGTCGGTGGTTAGGTTTGTTACTATTTTGTTCATTTTTGAATTCCTTTGATGGTGGCGTAGATCTCAGCTTCGCCACCCCCCATCCCCAGCCCTTCCTCCCCCTGTGGGGGAAGGGCTGGGGATGGGGGGTATTGCAAAGTGCGTTTTGGGATAACGTCTATTAAAAAGTCAGGCAGACGATAACTGCACTAACCACAGCGTAATCGCCGGAAACGCAGTCAGCAGTGCCAAACGGATAAGATCCACCCCGATAAAAGGCATCAGCCCCCGAAAAATAGTCATCAACGGCACCTCCGGTAAAGTCGCCCGCAGCACAAATACATTCATCCCCAGCGGCGGCGTGATGAGGGCAATTTCAGTAGCCACCACTACAACAATCCCGAACCAAACCAGGTCATAACCTTGCGCTTCAATCAAAGGCGCAAACAAAGGTACGAAGATCAGGATGATGGCCAGCGAATCCATCACACAACCCAGCAGTAGGAACACCAGAATAATCACCAGCATGAGCATCAGGCCGGAGATACCGAATGCAGCGACCTGTTCCAGAATGCCATCAGCCAGTCCGGAGTAAGAGATCAGCTTCGAGAATAACAAGGCACCAAATAATACGGTGTACAAAATAATCGATGTGCGTGCAGTATCCATCAACACATCTTTCAGAATAGGCAGACTCATTTTTCCGGATAAGGTCGCTACAATTAATGCGATGCCCGCACCAATACCAGCTGCTTCGGTCGGCGAAAACCACTTCAGATACAGGCCACCAATGATCAAGGCAAAAATGAACAGGAATGACCACACGCCTTTCAGCGAGACAAGGCGATCTTTCCAACTGGTACGTTCTCCTGCCGGTGCGCTGTCTGGTCGGTACAAGCTCACCAGATAAATCGCCAGCATATACATTACCAAACCGAGTATGCCGGGTATAACACCCGCGATAAACAAATCACCAATATTGGTTTGTGTGAGGATACCGTAAATAACTAAGATAATTGAAGGCGGAATCAGGATACCCAGAGTACCACCCGCCGCAATGGTCGCGGTCGCCAGTCCTTCAGAATAACCATGTTCGCGCATACTCGGATAAGCCACTTTAGACATGGTAGCTGCGGTGGCATAACTGGAGCCGCACACCGCACTAAAACCAGCGCAGGCCACCATCGTCGACAGCGCAAGACCACCACGAATATGACCAAAGAAGGCATTGGCTGATCTGAACAGATCGTGGGAGATACCGGTGCGTGAAATCACATTGCCCATCAGAATGAACATCGGCACCACCGCCAGTTCATAAGACAACACCGCTTCAGAAATTGTCATTGGCAGCAAAGTCATTGCCACCTCGAAATCCATCAGCATAGTCAGACTGATCAACGAAACGGTTAGCAAGGCAAAACCCAGCGGGATTTTCAGGAAAGCCAGAATCAGCACAGCAATAATCGCTAATACGCCAACGGTCATAACTCAACTCCTTCGTCGTCAGGGGTGTCAATCAGTGTCTCGTCCGCGATGTAATATTGGTACAACAGTCCCAGCGAACTTAACAAAGCCGATATAGACATAAACAAATACAGCGGCCCACGGGGAATAGTCAGCTCACCACTGACATCGCTGATTTCAGCAGCTTCCAGAGAAGACTGCAGGAATGTCCACGCTATCAGAAACAGAATAACGGCCATCAGTACGATGACGACATGTCGCCACCAGTGCATATAAGGTTTGTTTAGAAAATTATCCAGCACATCAACCGTGAGGTGCATGCCAGCGATAGTCACCAGCGGCAAGCCGCAAAACACCACCAGCGCCATTAAATGTTCAGTGAGATCATGTATGCCGTAGATGGGTTGATTAAACAGGTGTCTGCCCAGTACATCGGCAAAGTTGATGGCGACCATGAGCAATAGGAAAAACATGAGTAAATATTCGAGAAACGGTTTGATGATATTAACAAAACGTTTTGCCATGATGGCATCCTCCAATGAGGTTTCCCCGGCAGATTAGCCGGAGAAACGGGTATAACAGTGTGTTGACTACGTACTAATTACTTACCTTCCAGCGCTTTGTAATCCGCTTCAAAGTCAGCCAGTAGTGCCTTTGGATCAGCAATGCCTTTCTCTTTAGCAGCTACTTCCCAGTCAGCGACCATTTTCTCACGGATTTCAGTGATTTTTTCCAGTAA
>CALHAO010000045.1 GCA_937931765.1 uncultured Thiotrichaceae bacterium | reverse complement strand
AGAAAACTACGGTTCATCGCTTTACACATGATGTAAGACAGTATCGCACCCGAGGAACCTACCAGTGCACCGGTAACAATCAGTAGATCATTGCCTAGCATAAAGCCTGTCGCCGCTGCCGCCCAACCGGAGTAGGAGTTCAGCATGGACACCACCACCGGCATATCCGCACCACCAATCGACATAACGAGGTGCACACCGATAACAAAGGCGATCAAGGTCATCACCAGCAAAGTCCAGATACCGGCATGATTGAAAAACATCAAACCCAGAACCAGACACAAGCCCAGCAGTAACAAATTCAGTTTATGCCGATGCGGTAACATTAATGCTTTACTGCTGATAGATCCCGCCAGCTTGCCATAGGCGACGATGGAACCGGTGAAAGTGATGGCACCGATAAACACACCGAGAAAAATTTCAACCTGGTGGATCACTGCTTCAGCCGCACTCAAACCTTGTGGTGGATCAATTTCGGAGTTAATGCCGATGAATACCGCCGCCAGCCCGACAAAACTGTGTAAAGCGGCTACCAACTGCGGCATGCCGGTCATTTCGACACGTTGCGCCACAATCGTACCGATGATGGCACCGATAATAATCATCGGGCCAAGAATGGCTAAATTGCTAACTTTGGGGCTAAGAATCGTCGCGAATACGGCGATAGCCATACCGATAATACCGTACCAGATGGCACGTTTAGCTTTCTCCTGATTGCTCAGCCCACCCAGACTAAGAATAAAAAGCACACTGGCGGATATATAAGCTGCTGTCATTAAACCTGAATACATGATCTTTTCTCCTAGCTCTTCTGAAACATGGCTAGCATGCGACGGGTTACCATGAAACCACCAACGATGTTGATAGAGGCGATAAGGACAGAGACAGCTGCCAGGAACACAACCAGCCCTGAGCCAGAACCGACCTGAAGCAGTGCACCGACAATAATGATCCCTGAGATGGCATTAGTGACTGCCATTAACGGCGTATGCAACGCATGAGACACTTTCCAGATAACCTGGAAGCCAATAAAACACGCTAAGACAAACACAATAAAATGCTGCATAAAACTGGCGGGCGCAAAACCACCCATTAATAACATCAGCAAGCCACCAGCGATCAGGCCAAGTGTTTGTTGCATACCTGCTTTCTTTTCTGCAGCCAGCGCCAGCTGTTTTTCCGCTTCAGGATCAACAACAGCTGCTTTAGCCGCCGGTTTCGCCACAGCCTGTATTTTGGGCGGCGGCGGTGGGTAAGTAACTTCACCTTCATGGCACACCGTGGCACCACGAATAACGTCATCCTCCATATTAATAGCTGGCACACCAGCTTTTTCCGGTGTCAGATCATCCAGCATATGGCGTATATTAGTCGCATATAACAGTGAGGATTGTGCAGCCATACGGCTAGGGAAATCGGTGTAACCGACAATAGTCACACCATTATCCGTCTTAATCAGCTCGTCTTTCACCGTCAGATCACAGTTACCGCCCTGCTCTGCGGCCAGATCAACGACTACTGAACCGGATTTCATTAAACCGACCATTTCAGCAGGCCACAGCTTAGGTGCGGGCCTGCCAGGAATTAAGGCGGTGGTGATAACAATATCCACCTCAGGTGCCTGTTGGCGGAACAGCTCCATTTCTTTCTCGATAAATTCCGGTGAAGCCGGTTTAGCATAACCACCATCACCAGAACCATCTTCAGCAAAATCGAGCATCAAAAATTCTGCGCCCATGCTTTCAATCTGCTCAGCCACTTCAGGCCGCACATCAAACGCTCGAACAATCGCCCCCAAAGACTGTGCAGTACCAATGGCAGCTAATCCCGCCACACCGGCACCAATCACCATTACTTTAGCGGGTGGTACTTTTCCGGCGGCAGTTATCTGCCCGGTGAAAAATCGTCCGAAATGATTACCAGCTTCGATAACAGAACGATAACCCGCGATATTAGCCATAGATGACAAGGCATCCATTTTCTGGGCGCGGCTGATACGTGGCACCATGTCCATCGCCAGCACACTAATATTTTTAGCGTTGGCAGCATCCAGTAAATCTTTGTTTTGGCCGGGCCAGAAGAAACTGATCAGGGTCTTGCCATTAGGAATTGCAGTGATTTCCTCATCTGACGGTGGCCTTACCTTGATAATAATGTCAGCGTCATTGAGCAATGATTCCGCTGAAGCGGCTATTTCAACACCCGCCTCACGGTAGTTATCGTCAGAGAAGCCAGCAGCAATGCCCGCCCCACTTTCAATAATACACTGGTAACCCATTTTGCTGAGATGGCGGGAACTGTCCGGCGTTAACGCTACCCGAAATTCACCCGGATAACTTTCACGAAGGGCACCGACCCGCTGAGAAGATTGTTGTGTTTCCGGCTTAGATCCCACTGGCTCTGTGGTAGTTGACATAGCGCCTCCATTGAATTGATTAAATAACGTCTACAGCACTGACACTGCCTGACCCGCCATAAACATAGCATTAAAACAAGGGTCAGTATTTTATCATTAGGAAAAAACGCCCTCAATACTCACAAAGGTCACCCCCCAACGCGGTGTTGGGAGGATCGTTATGCATTGATTCACTCATACTCAGGCGCATATTTAGCAAACACTTCGGCCCCGGTCATGTCTTCAGTTGCATTGGAAAAGCAATAGAATGCCGGTTTTTCATCAATGAACACCTGATGGTCGAAGATTAATGACCCGGTATTATCCAATGAGCCAGCGGGCACCATATGCTGCTGAGTGCCTTTGAAGCGGTAGAAGAGATGGGAGCCACATTTAGCGCAGAAGCCACGCTCAGCCCACTCAGAAGAATCATAAACGGAAATATTGTCGGCTCCGTCATAGGTAACATCAGTACCCGCATCGACAGCCAATAAAGGCCCACCGCCCCATTTTTGGCACATATTGCAATGACATGCACCGACTTTATCGCTGATGCTTTTGACGGTGAAATTTACAGCGCCGCAAAGGCAGCTGCCGGTGGCTGGGTTAGTTTCTGACATGAGGTTCTCCGATGTTGGGTTTAGGTACTAACCAGTTATGCAGCGTTTTTCGGGGAAGTACAATTAGTCTTTGTTAAGTGAGATGATTAATTTTCAAGCTAAGCTATAGTTAGTGCTAGCGTATTCTAGTAGAGAAATGAACCTGAAGATTTATAATTATTTGCACATTAACCGATTTCTTCACCTGTGTATTGATCTTTTTAAGCCATTGTTGTTATACCAGCTAAGACTGTCTGGTGGCTTCATTATCAATCATTTCGCCAATAGGTAGCCCTATTATATTCATGTAATAATGTTATGTCTTTTCCAACTCAACATGAGACGAGGAGCTGACAGAATGATAAGCTTAACTCTTAGTCAGTTTATAGGAGAGATCTAGCTTACCAGAACAGAAAAACTTTGATTGTGACGTTATTGCAAATAAATTGACATTCTATTGTTTTTTAATGCTTCTGCATTTACATACGAATTACATCCAAAATTGCATTGATGGTTTATAGACACATGATAAACCATCAATTGTTAGGGAGTTGTTGTCATGCAAACCATACATCGTTATTCAGTAAAAAAAAGTGCCTCCAGTAAGCACTCCGCCCTATTCCAAGATGGCAAACCATTAAACTTAAAAATTGAAGGGGAAGTTTTAGAAGGACAATTTGAAACAAAAGAAGGTAACATTCTTATCTGGTTGACAGATGATTCTCCTTTCGAAGAAGGGCTTCATGTCTATTTGATTGATAAACATCATAACATCATTGATTCACTTGAAGCTGGCTCTATTTTTTCAACAGGCATTCTCAAGTTTATCAAAACCACCCCAAATAGCATCAACTTTACATTCTTTCTAAATGAGAGTAGCTATGAATTAATAATAGAGGGTAAATCCACTTTTCGTATACTACTACCTACGGGCTGGAAGTATAAAAAATTTTTAAAGTCACACCAATTGACTATCCATGAAACACATCAAGAGAAAAACCATGCCTGATCCAAAAACTGACGCTAGAATAGAAATCGCACTACATCAAATGGAGGTAGCAGCAGCCACCTTTGCCGCACGGCTTATCCGTACCGCAGAGGTTAGGACTGCTTACGTCGAACAAATAAAGAGAATGAGCCAGGACACTCGTTCCGCCGTGCAAAGCGGCAAGCTTTCTTCTAGCCAGGGGGCAAAAATA
Source organism: uncultured Thiotrichaceae bacterium (assembly GCA_937931765.1). Classification (GTDB taxonomy): domain Bacteria; phylum Pseudomonadota; class Gammaproteobacteria; order Thiotrichales; family Thiotrichaceae; genus Thiolinea. Next base: position 1,357 of record CALHAO010000045.1, on the reverse strand, counting down.
GCTAATGAAATGCGCAACCAAATCATGGAAATGCAGCGTGCACGAGATTTTGACATCGGGAGAGCAATGGCACAAAAAATGAAAACGAAGGGGTTGAGTCTTGATGAATCAATTACTAAATCTATGGGAAAACTAGGCTTTAAGGATAAGCCATTTAATCAACTGGCAGGCCATCAACAGCGACAAGTGTTCATGGAAGTTATTGAGAGTTCAGGGAATTCACGACCTGCCGTAACACAGGCGATACCCCGACTGAGATGGGCCGGAAGGGCACTATGGATAGCATCTTTCGCAATTGCAGCGTACAACATTGGAACTGCTGAAAACCCATGGTGGCAAACTGGACGAGAAGCAACGGCTCTAGTAGGAGGGCTGGGAGGAGGGTTTGCAGGAGGGGCCTCAATGGGAGCAATAGGTGGAATATGGGCAGGGCCTGCTGGTGTAGCTGTTGGTGCTGTTATCGGTGGCGTGCTAGGTGCGTTATTGGCTGATCATGTGTATGTGGAGGCTGCTGGAGTAAGCGACCCAATAACACGTAAATTCATCAACCGATTTACTAGTTTTCTTACGGGTGTAGATGAAGTGGGCATGGCGCGGGCATTAACCACAGAATATCGGATGAATCAGGTATTTGTCATTAATGTATTTCTAAGCCTTAATAATGATTACAACACAGATGCTGACGACATTGCGCGGGAGTATGTGAAACTTGCCAAGCAAAATCCTGAGCTAGCCCAGATACTACGAAGGAATGCTTCTCTACGGAATTTATTAATTCAACTAATGAATGAGGGCTGGCTTTCAGTAGAAGATCATGCATCAATCAACTACCTAAGGAGGCTTTAGATGTTTGACATTTAATAAAACAGAAAGCTACGCTGATATGGTTTTCATACGCCGAATACAATTAGCACCCTAAACAATATGAAAGTGTTCTGGGTCTTCAAAAAAGTGGCGGTTATACATGTTACATAATTAGTTTTGCTTTCCATTGCTGCTGGAAATACCATTTTTGCTACTTGCTCACAGGTCATAACGGTTCATGTCATTAACCCTTCACTTTATTTTAAGCCAGAAGAGAAATAATATTATTGTGTGAACACAGAACTACCTGACTCTGATATTTTCATCAGCTAAAAGGTTTTCAAGCCGCCAGATAAGCCGGAGTCTGCATATCATTCAAACGGCTACGCACCCGCACAAACTCAAATACCAATGTATTACCCTGATAAATAGCTTCCAGCGCCACATCCGTAGACAGAATCAGCTGCACCTTCTGATCATACAACTCATCTACAAAATTCAGAAAGCGCCGTGCCGGATTCTCACTTTCTTCATTCAACACCGGTAGATCTGA
>CALHAO010000044.1 GCA_937931765.1 uncultured Thiotrichaceae bacterium | reverse complement strand
GAAGATTTTGAGCGGGAATTTCTGGAACGAATTAAAGCGATAGCAGAGGATAAATAATGCCATTAGCCAGACAATCAGATTACATCAGTGAGCAGGATTACCTTGACGGTGAAAAAGTCGGTGATATTCGCTATGAATATGTGGATGGTCAGGTTTTTGCGATGGCGGGTGCCAGTAAGCGTCATAACCGTATTGGGTTAAATATTGCGACTGCGCTGGATGCCGCCGGACAGGAACAGGGCTGCGAAATCTTTACCTCTGACATTAAGGTTCGTCTGGCGTGGCGCAAGACCTATTATTATCCTGATGTAATTGTCAGTTGTGAATCTGACGATAATGATGATTATTATCTGGAGCATCCTTGTCTTATTGTTGAGGTGTTGTCTGATTCAACTAAAAATAAGGATTATCAGGAAAAATTACTGGCTTACCAGAGCATCCCATCTTTAAGAACCTACCTGATTGTTAGTCAGAATGAAATGAATGTGGATTGCTTCCATAAGGATGAGCAGGGTAATTGGTGGGTTAGTCACTTGAAGCAAGCTGATGATGTACTGGAGCTGGACTGCCCACAAATTAATTTAACACTCGAAGAGATTTATAATAGGGTCAGCTTTCCGGTTGATTCAGCAAAGGAAAATAATAATGGACAGTAAACTACTGGATATTCTGGCTTGCCCGGTGACTAAGGGGCGGTTGATTTATGATAAGAAAGCGCAGGAATTAATCTCTAAATCAGCACGGCTGGCTTACCCGATTAAAAACGGTACTCCGGTGATGTTGGAGACTGAGGCGCGGGAGTTGACTCAGGATGAGGTGGAGCAGTTAGCCGAATGAAGCCTATGTTGGTGATTCCGACGCGGTATGCGTCGACACGCTTGCCTGCGAAAGCGCTTAGGGTATTGAAAGGCAAAACACTGGTGCAGCATGTTCATGAGCGGGCGATGGCGGTTGAGGGCTTTGAACAGGTGATTATTGCTACGGATGATGCGCGGATTCGTGAGGTGTGCGAGGACTTTGGCGCGGCTGTTTGTATGACATCGACTGATCATGAAACGGGTTCTGATCGTTTGGCTGAGGTAGTGCAGATTCATGATTGGGCTGATGATACCGTTATTGTGAATCTTCAGGGGGATGAGCCGTTGACGCCGGTGGCTAATCTGGTGCAATTGGCCAGCAATCTGCTGATGCAGCATGAGGCGATGATCGCAACGTTGGCGACACCACTGCATGATGAGTCGGAGTTGCTTGATCCGAATATTGTGAAGGTGGTGACGGATGCTAATGACATGGCATTGTATTTCAGCCGTGCACCGATTCCGTTTCAGCGGGATGCTGCGAAAGCGGGCAGTAAGCCGGTGGCTGAGTACGGATTGCGCCATGTGGGAATGTACGCTTATCGTGCGGCATTTTTGCGTGCTTTTGCGGAGTTGGAGCCTTGTGAGCTGGAACATTTGGAAAAGCTGGAGCAATTACGAGCGCTGTATTACGGCTTTCGGATTCATGTGGATATCGCCAGAGAGATTCCTGGGCCGGGTGTTGATACTGAAGCTGACCTGAGGCTGGTTGAGGCAATGCTTTGATCTGTCAATACATTTTATTTATGGGAAAATGCTGCACTGCAACCAAAACATCTTGATTATTGTCGACAATGAATGAGAGAATATTGTTATCAAGCGGGCTGTGTCCAGTGTTTTTCTACTATTGTCGACACGGCCTGATCCGGTAATTAGCAACGGAGTCAAGCATGGAAATCCAGAAAACAGATATATTGTTAGTCGGTGCAGGTATTATGAGCGCTACTTTGGCTACAATGTTGAAGCAATTGAACCCTGATTTTTCAATTACTATTGTTGAGCGGTTGAGCAAAGTGGCTGGTGAAAGCACCAGTGGTTGGAATAATGCGGGGACAGGCCATGCGGCTTATTGTGAGTTGAATTATACGGCTGAACAGTCAGATGGCTCGATTGAAACGGCCAAGGCACTGAAAATTAATCGTGCTTTTGAGACTTCGTTGCAGTTCTGGAGCTACCTGATCGGCAAGGGGCTTTTACCTTCTCCGGAAAACTTCATTAATCAGACCCCCCATATTGGTTTTGTTTGGGGAGAAGATAATGTCAAATTCCTCAAAAATCGTTATGACGCGATGACTAATTATGCCCAGTTCGCGGATATGGAGTACAGCGAAGATCCGGCCGTGCTGACTGAGTGGATGCCGTTAGTCATGGAAGGGCGTGACCCTGCTGAAAAGGTGGCAGCCACGCGTGTATCTTATGGTTCGGATGTTGATTTCGGTTCAGTGACTGAGTACATGGTTGATACTTTGGAGAAGGAGGATGATTTCCGGCTGATTCTGGATACGGATGTTGTTGAGCTAACGCGTGATGTCGACCGGTTGTGGAAGGTTGAGATGGAGAACAACAAGAGTGGCCTGAAATTGGTCATGAATGCTGGTTTTGTTTTCCTCGGTGCCGGTGGTGGTGCTTTGCCATTGTTACAAAATGCGGGCATTGAGGAAGTGGATGGTTACGCTGGTTTTCCGGTCAGTGGCCAGTGGTTGGTGTGCCGTACGCCTGCGGTGGTTGAGAAACATTGGGGTAAGGTCTACGGTAAGGCGTCGATTGGTGCGCCGCCTATGTCTGTACCGCACTTGGATACCCGGATTCTGGATGGCGAAAAAGCTCTGTTGTTTGGGCCTTTTGCCGGATTCACCATGCGTTTTCTGAAAGAAGGTTCGTGGACAGATATGATTCGTTCGGTGCGTCCGAATAATTTTCTGCCTATTTTGGCAGTGGGCCTGAGAAATTTTGCTTTAGTTCGTTATCTGATTAAAGAAGCACTGCAGGGTCAAAGAGCACGGATGAAGTCATTGCGCCACTATTTCCCGAATGCAAAAGATGAACATTGGGATTTGGCGCATGCGGGGCAGCGTGTGCAGATCATCAAAAAAGATCCGAATAAGATTGGTAAGCTGGAATTTGGTACCGAAGTGCTCACTACTCAGGATAAAACCTTGTCAGCCTTACTGGGCGCATCGCCCGGTGCATCGGTTGCTGTGGCGGCGATGATTGAAGTGCTGGAAGACTGTTTTCCGGATAAAATGGCTCCGGATGGTGAGTGGAGACCCAAGTTGGCAGAAATGATTGAGTCGCAGGGACATCCAAAAGGTCAGCTATCTCGTGATGATGAATTATTAAAATCTGTCCGTCAGCGTAACTTAGATGTTCTGGGTCTGAAGGCATAATGGCGAGAGGCCCTTTAAGGAGATTGATATGACGTTTAAAACTGCTGATTTATTAGATGATAACGAAGATAAAGCGCTGCAGATTGCACAGCCTGGTTTCTTTAGTTATGGCGCGAATCCACGTTTTTCCGGCGAGATCGTGACGATTAAAATCCACGAAGATAATTCGTTGGTGCGTGAGTTAATGGCTGAAGATGGTACGGGTAAAGTACTGGTGGTTGATGGTGGTGGTTCTACGCGCTGTGCTTTATTAGGCGATATGCTGGCTGCTAAGGGCGTGAAGAACGGTTGGAATGGTCTGGTGATTTATGGCCTTATCCGTGATTCTGTCGATATTAATACTATGGATCTGGGTGTTAAGGCGCTGGGTACGTTTCCGCTAAAAAGTGTTAAGCGTGGTGCGGGCCTGCGTGATGAAGTGGTGCATTTTCATGATGTGACTTTCACGCCGGGGCATTATGTGTATTCTGATGAAGACGGGATTGTGGTATCACCAGTTCCATTATTGGGTGAGTGATTCCTTCTTCTGATTAACAGCCATAACAGGGCTGATAATAAGATCGGTAGCCACGCGGGTATGATTAACCAGAATACGTCGCGTGGTTGTCTGGTGTTGATGAGAGCGAAGGCTTCTTTGTGTTGCAGGGTTTCTGCTAACATTTTTTTGGGAGCCGGTTTAAAGAAAACCGCTGCGGGGTCGAAGACTTCTAGCGGTTTTTTTTCGTCTATGGGTTGTTTGAAGGTGCCGTAGCCCATCCATACTGAGCCGTTGCCGTCCCAGTTGATGCGGTAATAGGCGTGGAGGACGCCATCTTTTTGTACGTAGTCGTGGTCTATGCCGACCGCTGTGTGGTAGCGGTAGCTGCTTAGGGAGAGCAGGGTGGTTAGTATCAGCGACACGTAGATTAGGGTTTTGGTCATGTGTTGGAGTTTAGGTTGTTTTTGGGTGGAGGAGGGTGTGGTTTTTGGTTGAGGTGTGGGATTTTTCGGTTTAGCGTGGTTTTCTTCTGAAAGTGGGCTGTTGCTGGTTATTTTGTCGTTGTTGTATACTGGGTGCTTATTGGTTATTTTTGAATTTTTGTGGTTGATTGTTGCTATAGACTTAGATTATAGAGCGAGCTATAGCTATTAATAAACGAAGTGTGGTGTAAGACACACTGTAATATTTTCTATTAATTGAAGATACTGGGTATGCAAATGAGCACAGCAAATGAATTCGTCGATCTAATTAAGGCAGTCGGCGAGGAATGTGGTTATGAGGTTTATGGAAGTGAGTTGTCATTTGAGGTTTATACCGAGTTCGAACATCCAATATCTTTCATGATTAAAGAAAATAGCGAAGGGTATTTGCAGGTACACATTTGGGAAGATGCCCACAAAAGAGAGAAAAACCATAAATATGGTAAAGCACGTTATTCACTCAGAAGTGCGCTAGATGTCGTGCAATTTTGCAATACTCTGAAGTCAAGTTTTGAGCTTAGGGCTCGTCGGGTAGAAGACTAAAGTTGGATTCAACTAATAGAGGGCGGCTTTAAATAACTTTGTGTATCTGCTATGCGGCATAATGATAACGCACCTGAGCAATAAGAATGGTATCTTCTTCCTGCTTATACACAATACGATGTTCATCGTTTATCCGACGCGACCAGTATCCAGACAATCCATGCTTCAAAGGCTCCGGCTTCCCGATACCCTCATGAGGATTCCGTTGAATATCCTTAATTAACAAGTTGATACGCTTCAGTGTTTTTTTGTCAGTGGCTTGCCAATAAAGATACTCCTCCTAAGCCCTGGTTGAAAAAGCCAGCTTCATTCAAGCAATTCTCTTTCTGTACCACCGCCCGCTTCCAGCTCAGCGATAGACGCTAACAGCGCTCTGGCGTTGGCCGGAGATCTGAGTAAGTAGGTTGTTTCCTGCATGGCGTTGTAGTCTTCCAAAGACATCATAACGACAGGATCTTCACTTTTACGTGTGATAATGATGGGAACATGGTCATCACAAACATTAGCCATTAGTTTTTGCTAAATTTGCTCTGGCAGCTGTGTAGCTTATTGCATCCATATCGAACTCCAATCTGTGCATGTACGTTTATCTGTACAATTTAATGATTAACGTGCAGCCAGTCAACTTCCTAGGGTTCAAAGTAGACCATACTTGATATGCAGTATAACCATAGTTATACTTGGCTGCATGAAAACTGCAATCTCAATACCCGACCCTATCTTTGAAGCTGCTGAGTCCTTAGCATCCAGCTTAGGAGTCTCACGAAGTGAGTTGTTCACCCGTGCTGTCGCCGAATTCATAGAAGCTGAAAAGTACAAAAGTGTTACTTCCCGACTGAATAAAGTGTACTCCAATAACCAAGCTACCCTTCCCGAAGGCTTAGTTGCAATGCAGCATGAATCCATCGGTCATGAGGATTGGGATAATAATGAAGCGTGGTGAAATCTGGTGGGCGTCAATGGAAGAGCCTCAAGGTTCTGAGCCAGGGTTCAGGCGGCCTGTCATCATAATTTCTTCAAATGAATTTAACCTCAGTTTAATTCAGACAGTCACGGTTGTCGTTGTTACCTCTAACCTGAGGCTGGCAGAGGCTCCGGGAAATTTTAAGCTACCAAAAAAATCATCAGGTTTGAGCAGGGATTCGGTCGTTAATGTCTCTCAGGTGGTTACGCTGGACAAGTCATTTCTGACTGAGGTTGTTGGTAAGCTGGACTCTAAACATATCAACCTGATGAATAGTGGTCTGAAACTAGCTCTGAATTTATAGAGTATGTTTTGCCTGACTATTTTGGTTACATCAGACTGGAGAATCATCATGACTAGCACATTTGACAGCATTGCCCAAGGCATTCAGGAAGCTATTGATCTGAACAATGGGAAGAAGGTTGAAGCGAAAACCCACCGTCCGCCAGAGGTTGATGTGGCAGAAATTCGCTCTAACCTTGGGCTTATACAAATTGAATTTGCATCGAAATTCTGCATTAGTGTCTCAACACTCCGGCACTGGGAGCGTGGAGACAGAAAGCCTCACGGCCCGGCGCTTGCTCTTTTACATGTTGTTGCCAAAGAACCTAAGGCTGTATTGAGGGCTTTGAGTTAGCAGAAAGGTATTTTGAGTTCAATGCAACAAGAATTCATCAATCGTGAGGTTTGGTAAAATATGTTGCGGAGTGGGGATGTGAAAGGGTGGGATACAGCTATTCAACCGACCAACCGGCAAGAAACCGGTCAGTCGATAATCTAACTAACTCAATCCCTTACGAGAACTGATTCATCGTATTATCTTCGCCCGCAGCTTTCAGCGCCGCTTCACCCGCGAAGTATTCTTTATGATCATCACCCATATCTGAACCAGACATGTTCTGATGCTTCACACAAGCGATACCCTGACGGATTTCTTTACGCTGTACACCCGCTACATAACCCAGCATGCCTTGCTCACCAAAGTACTCTTTCGCCAAGTTGTCAGTAGACAGTGCCGCAGTGTGATAAGTAGGCAGAGTGATCAGGTGATGGAAGATGCCCGCATCTTTCGCAGCATCAGCCTGGAAAGTACGAATCTTCTCATCAGCGGTAGTCGCCAGCTCAGTCTCATCGTAGTTAACATTCATCAGATCAGCACGATCATAAGCTGATACATCCTGGCCTGCTTCAACCATCGCATCGAATACCTGCTGGCGGAAGTTCAGCGTCCAGTTGAACGATGGGCTGTTGTTATAAACCAGCTTCGCGTTAGGAACTACTTCACGAACACGATCAATCATGCCGCCGATTTGGCCGATATGTGGCTTTTCGGTTTCGATCCAGATCATGTCAGCACCATTTTGCAGCGAGGTGATTGAATCTAAGACACAACGATCTTCACCGGTACCTGCACGGAACTGGAACAGGTTAGAAGGTAAACGCTTAGGGCGTACTAATTTGCCGCCTTGCTTGATAACTACGTCGCCGTTACCCATATCTTCCAGAGATACTTCTTCAACATCTAAGAAGCTGTTGTACTGGTCGCCCAGGTCGCCTGGCTCTTTAGTCACAGCGATTTGCTTAGTTAAGCCAGCGCCCAGTGAGTCAGTACGTGCAACGATGACACCGTTGTCGATACCCAGCTCAAGGAATGCATAACGTACAGCACGAATTTTTGCTAAGAAATCTTCATGCGGAACCGTTACTTTACCGTCCTGGTGACCACATTGCTTTTCATCAGATACCTGATTCTCGATCTGGATGCAGCAAGCGCCCGCTTCGATCATCTGCTTAGCCATCAGGTAAGTCGCTTCAGCGTTACCAAAACCGGCATCAATATCAGCAATAATAGGTACAACGTGTGTTTCAAAGTTATCGATTTGTGCCTGAATCGCTGGCTTATCAGCGTCAGAAGCTGCATCTAATTCACGGAACAGGCCACCTAATACGCGTGCATCAGCTTGGCGCAGGAAGGTGTATAACTCTTCGATCAAGCTGGCAACAGTGGTTTTTTCGTGCATAGACTGATCAGGCAGCGGGCCAAATTCAGAACGTAATGCAGCCACCATCCAACCAGAAAGGTATAAATATTTTTTATCAGTAGTTCCAAAATGCTTCTTGATAGAAATCATTTTTTGCTGACCGATGAAACCATGCCAGCAACCTAAAGACTGGGTGTATTGAGAAGAATCAGCATCGTAAGCGTCCATATCAGCACGCATGATGTCAGCTGTATACTGAGCGATGTCTAAACCAGTTTTAAAGCGGTTCTGCATTTTCATCCGTGCAGTTGATTCAGGGTTAATAGCTCTCCAGCTACTTCCCGCTGCATCGCATACGCTGGCTGCATCTGAGATATTCTGTTGATATTGTGACATAAGGTTTGCTCCTCAATAGTTAATTTTTCTGCTTAAAGCAGCAGGCTTCTGTTGCATGCCGCTCATAAGTAACCGCTAATGTGGAATCATTTTATGCGGTTGCAGAATATTTTTGAAATAAATATGAATTATGTTTATTATTCATATGGAAAATAATGGTGATAAATAGAAGTTTTATATGAATATTGGACGAATTGATCTGAATTTGCTGGTTTATCTGGACGTGCTGTTAAGAGAGCAAAATGTAACCAAGGCAGCCTCACAATTGGGCCTGAGCCAACCCGCTTTAAGTAACGGTCTGCGACGTTTGCGCACTCTATTCGATGACCCCTTATTAGTCAGAACCAGCGAGGGCATGATACCGACAGCCCGCGCTCTGGAGCTGCAGCCGGTGATCCGTGATGTGCTGGCGCAAGTGGACAAGGCGGTGCAGCCTCAAGCGGCTTTTAATGCGGCGACTGACGAACATTTTTTTCGGATTATGGCCAGTGATTATGCCGAGTCGGCACTTTTCCCGCATGTTCTGCACCGCTTGCGTGAAGAAGCGCCGGGCATTGTGCTGGATATTATGACCCCCAGTGACGTACGTTTTTTAGATGTCGAGCAGGGTAAGGTGGATATGGCGATTAATCGCTTTGAGTCGCTGCCGCAGTCTTTTCATCAAAAAGATATATGGTCGGACGGCTTTTCATGCCTGATTGGTGCTGATCATCCTATTTTGGATGATTTTTCCTTAGATACTTACTTAGCCGCCTCGCATATCTGGGTGAGCAAAACCGGTATGGGCGTCGGTGTGGGCATGAATCCGCACGATGTGCAGCACCTGGGTTGGGTTGATGAAGCATTACGAAATCTGGGTAAACAGCGCCGCATCACCGTATTCACCCGCCATTATCAGGCCGCTATGTTACTGGCTGAACAGAATGATTTGATTGTGACGCTGCCCTCTAAGGCTGCTGAATTGCAAAAGAATAATCCACTGGTGGTGATTAAAAAGCCACCTTTTGCAATTCCACCGATTATCTTGCAAATGGCCTGGAGTTCGTTATTACAACATAACCCGGCACACCAATGGATGCGACGATTTGTAGTGGAGGTGGCCGATAGTCTGGGCTAGACCTTGTTCTTTTGAGTCATTTGCCCGACAATCATCAGGGAAGTTGTGGAGCCTTCTGCAACTTACTACCGTTAATAAACATTGGAGAGATATTATGGCTGAATGGCGTCAAGTGGCAAAAGTATGTGCTTTAGGTGATGGTCACATCAGTAAGAAAGAAGTTGAGATTCTGCGCACGGTTATCCTGGCTGATGGTTCTGCTAATAAAAGCGAATTGGCTTTTCTGGCTGAAATCAAAGCAGAGGCAAAAACTGCCGTACAAGATTTGGATGTGTTGATTGCAGATTGCGAAAAAGCCGCTAAATAATTTGTAGTACAAGACATACCTCAGTCCACTAGTCGTTGCGGCTAGTTGGGCTATAGCAGAATCATGAACGTTTAAGCGCTGTCAGTGCTTCCTGCACCGCGATGTCAGGTGGGGTAGAAGGAATAGCTCCCAGCAATGCAGCTAAGTGTCCACCATCCAGCCGGTGAGGACGCTCCCACAAATAAGCAACTTCAGCAATCTCCCGCCACATCGGCACTAATAATCCGCCTACCTTAATGAATTTCCAGGGGAAGCTCAGTGGCTTTAAGGATTTACCGCTGGTAGTTTCAATCAGCGTCTGA
>CALHAO010000043.1 GCA_937931765.1 uncultured Thiotrichaceae bacterium | reverse complement strand
GCTTCTTTAGTGATTTCCGGCCCGATTCCATCACCGGCTAAGATGGCGATTTTGTAGCTTTTCATATTCAGGGGTTCCCGCTTAGTGTCTGCACCCATTGCTGGGTCGACGATAATTGACAAATAAAGTGGGGTCAGATTCTACCTCAAAGCGGTATTTGCTGCATGATATTTGTGGGTGACAAGGTGTACTGAAAATCTTCTCACGTACCTTACTGCGAAAATCGTAAACTTTCATGCTGGTCGGGTATAGTACTACATGGCGGTTACTGTTCGTTGCCGGGGATATGATTGCTGTTATTAGCCAGTTTTTTGGTTGACCGCATCGCATGCGTTAGTGCAGCAGCATATTGCACACTGCCAAAAGTTAACACATAAGCAGGCCCTAACAGAAACAGCAACGCGGATGACAGTGTCACCATGCTATAAGTGCCACAAAACATCAGGCTTTGCCGGATTGACTGCTCCAGGTTATGGGAAACCTTAAATAAATCATCAATATGCAATAGCGAGCCATCCAATAAAATGACCTGTGCTAAATCGGTAGCCACTGAAGTAGCACCTTTCATGGATATAGACACATTGGCTTGTTTCATTGCCAGTGAGTCATTTACGCCATCTCCGACAAAACAAACTTTGTGACCTTCGTATTGCAGGCGTTCAACCAATCCCGCTTTATCCTGCGGCAGTACATTATAGAAGCAGTGCTCAATGCCCAATTCCCGTGCCAGTTTTTCTGTGGGTGCCTGCTGATCACCGGACACAATCCCCAGGTATTTAAGGCCACGTTGTTTCAGGCGGCTAATCATATCGCGGATTTCTTCACGCACCGGAAAATCAAATTCGAGAGCGCCGCTAATTTCATCGTTAACGGCTACGAGCACCAACGAGCTGTTGCCATCCTGATGCACCCGTTCCAGTTGCTGTTGGATGTCTGGTGGAATATCGATGCCTGCCTGCGTCATCATGCGCTGGCTACCAACACGGATGGTCTGTTGGCTATCTAAGGTAGCTTCCACGCCAAAGCCCAGGTGATAGTGAACATTATCAGCGGTATAATGTTCAGGTATTTCTATCCCCTTTTGTCTGGCTTTAGCCAGAATAGCCATTGCCAGTGGGTGTGTTTGTTTCGCTTCTGCCGCTGCCGCACAAGCAAGGACAGTGTCTTCAGTTGCCGACGCGCAGCTAAATACATTAATCACTTCTGGCTGTTCTGTGGTCAGCGTGCCGGTTTTGTCGAACAGGATAGTATCAATACGTTTAAAGTCTTCCAGCACCCGGCCATCTTTGACCAACACTTGTTGATTAAAGAGTAATGCCAAATGATTGATGGTCTGTAGAGATGATAATACTTTAATCATATTACCCGGACTACTGAACAATACGCTGGCAGCAGGCATAATGCCAATGAACGGCAGAGTTACTCCTGACAGTAACAAAATAGGTGGAGCTGCTTTATCCGCTAGTGTTTCACCCGCACTTTGTGCCTGGCCTTTATAGTTACGTGCCTGACCCAATATGTGGTTAATTTGGGCAATGGTGGTCAGCTCACCTGCCTGTTGTACCGTGATAGACAACTTCCCGGAAATAATGAGCGTTGCAGCAAACACGGACTCACCGATCGCTTTTTCAGCAGGCACTGTTTCCCCGGTCAGGGCGCGTTGGTCAACGAGTGCGGTGCCTTCGGACACGGTGCCATCAACAGGTATGACTTCACCGCCATTCACCACCACGATATCACCGGGTTGTAGCTTATCAATGGCTACTGCAATTTCCTGCCCATCCTGTAACACCCATGCAGAGGTCGGGCGATCAGCAAACAGGTTATGCAGAGTTTTTTCCGACTGATCCTGAAGTTTATTGACCAGTTTATTGCCGACATGAGAAACCAGTGACATGCTGGCCGCGATGCTATAGTGTCCTGTCAGATAGCAAGTGGTAATAACCATCGCGTTGAGCAAGTTATTATCCACTTTGTTAGGGCTGATTTTGCGTAATTTTGGCAACAGATTGTAACTAACCGCTGCATAAGTAATAGGTAGCAATATAGGTGCAGCGGGTGTAACAATCGCTGCACCCACCGCCAGAACGCTGGTTTTTAAGTAATGGTCTGCTTCCCGCTGAATCTTCTTATTTTCATCAGGCTCATCCGCCGTTTGTTCAGTCACTGCTAAATCAGCTGTTAACAACCGTTGCCGCAAGTGCTTGCGGCGTTTGTAATATTTTACCCCTCGATCAACAAGGTAAGTACCACCTAATATTTCTAACCCCAGAAACAACATTTACAGGCCACCCATCTTATGACGTTTCCGGTGGAGTCAATTCAGGCTGGTAGGTAAAACCAATCAATAAAATATCCCGGAAACCGTCTTTAGCCGGGTCTTCCGGCACAATCGAGGTTGCGCCGTGAAAGACATCAGGGTCTCGTACGACAATGGCATCAAATGGGTTGTTCAATGTATGACGATACAACCCCTTTCCGTCAGTATCGTTAATGATGCTTTCCCCACCTTTGATATTGTGGCAACCAATCACGTAAATAAACACGAAATCCACGCCATCCTGATGCATGCCTTCCGGTGTAGGTTCCCCCGTTTCATTAGCTTTGGTAACCACTCTTATCTGGTGAGACTCCACCTTCCATGGCCCGTTTTTTTTATCATCTGCTAACGGAAGCTGAGCAAAGTTAAATTGAATCAGTGCATGTAAAAACGGGTTATGTTTTGCTTCATCAGTAAAAGGATGAAAGTGGCGCTGGACATCGCCCGCATATTGGTTATAGTCGCTGGATTGATAGTAGGGCATAGCGGGGAAAGGCTTTACGCCTGTCCCGTCCGGCACAAAGTAGAAATAATTGAAGCGCCTGAAACGAAAATTACTGCCTTTCTTCAGATAAGTATCAGCCTCCAGCTCCGGCCAGTCCGCCACAAACTGTTCTCTGGCCGTTACCAATGCCAGAGACATTGAAAATTTGTCGCTCAAAATCAAGGCGTAGCTGTCTTTCTCCAAGCACGAATATATGTCTTGTGTACTGGAAATATTCATACTATCTGCCATCGCTTAGTGAATTCCCTGGCTAAATTGTCTTTCCATATGCTGGCAATAATCATGAGAAGTGTTCAAGCGCAGAGAGGCTCCCATAAAAACTTCAGCCCGCTTGGCCGGATCAGCTTCAATCGTGGGCACGATGGCCTCATTCAGCCAGGCATTGCCGTGTTTGGCATCAATTTTAATATGCACTTGATGATAACGACTGACATCATCGGATAACCCCAGGCGCTTAAAGCCTTTAACTAGTCGGCGGAAGCGATGAGGAGAAATCATTTCCACGGTACCCAGGGAACCCAATGACACAGAAAAATTCTGCCGGTGCAGTACGCCGTACAACAAGGTATTACCCGCCGCCAGTGACTGCCATGATGCACGTTCCAATACATCATTAAAGGTTTCACCATCCTTGAAAATAGCCAGACCATCGTACAATTTGGCAAACATAATGGTATGAATATCTTCCATTTCACCATTACCCATTTCATCCCAGAAATTGCTGGCAAGTTCCATCTTGATACTCTGATCTTTGATACCGATTTGCATCAGGGCAATCAAATCATCAAAGCGCGGGTCGATAGTCACTTCCTGCGAGAAAAAGTAAGACATTTCTTCAAATGAACAATCTTCACTAAGATGCTCAAAAATAGGGTGTATGGAAGATGGGTGTTTCAATATGTAATCACGTAACCAGCGTGCGAATACTTTTGGTTCAGTAGGCATCTCAACATCTGGAACCCTGCTTTTTTCATAGTCAATCCACAAAGATTCCAGCTCCAGCATAACTTCCATCAACACCGGATCGTATTGCGAAGCGTTTGCATAAGCGTTAATTTGATAGTCATACAATGTATTCAACGTTTTGTGGACGTCATAACAGGCAGTATCTGTTTTTTCCTGCTGATAAGCGTATTTCACACTCTCCAGCTGATCAAAAAGACGATTCTTTTCAGCCGCATGCTGCTTGTAATACTGGTAAGGGCTTTCCAGCGTAAGTGCCTGCAGGACAGACTGGGGGAGGCTTTCTTGATCAAACATGTTCATAATCCTTTGTTACATGGTTTCTGGTGTTCTTTATTTGTTAATGCAGTGCTTATATAAATCCTGATAAATCAGGTCACACTCTTGCGCCAGCGGCTTCAGTTCCGGAGGTAAAGTGACCTGTTTCTTTTTATAAGGTTTGAAGCCGGTTGAATGCATCAGCGATGCATGCCAGGTGTTGGCCGGATTAGACAGGTCATCCACCAAAATACTGGTACCTTTGATCCCGGCCTCCCAGCTCAACATCTTGTCCGAAAAACTAATGCCTAACGAGGAGCACAGTAATTTAAGATTTGCTGCAGGGTCTGCTAAAAAATGGTTTGAGTCGATCACAATGGGTGTTTTACCAGAGAGCACTTTGACCTCTTCGAAAATGTCACGCAGTTCGGTAAAGCCGGTATCATGCATATCAGCCTTGTTATTAACACTGTAATAAGAGGCAATAACTTCATCGGCGGGCCTGATCAGAAAGACATGGGTCATTCCCTTTAGCCAGTCACGCCCATACGCGGGCAGAATATTTTTCGCGATATGTTTCTGAAATGAAAAATTAATACCGTTTGGTAAATCTTCAGTCACTCGCTGAATGACTTTACGGTAGTCCGTTTCTTTACCGCCAATAATTTCGTCCCGATAAGGGTGATCAAGGCCATGATTTAATAAATAAGGCGGATAAAATGGCTCATCATAAGTAACACAATCGTCACGCTGCTCGAAACTTCTGAAGAGCAGGGTGGATCGACTACGGGGGCAAGACCACATAGCAACGTGCTTGGGCATAAATATCCTTATTCATTGTTGACTAAGTAATATCTATGGTAGGTGTTATTGTTGCAGCGCTCCAGTTATGAAATGTTAAGAAATGTTGCGCCCATTATTATGGCAATTGAAAGTTTTTTGCAGTGAAAGCACGTGGGTGTGCGGTAAATACCCGAGTCAATTATCCGGTGGCATTTAATCGAAGTACCTTGGCAACCCCAAAGTAATCAAAGCCGAAATTCCGATAAACAAAGTCGAAATCCACAAACACATTTCCAGCCCCGCCACCTGAAACATATACCCCGACAGCACAGTCCCCAGCAGCCGCCCCATCGCATTGGCCATATAATAAAACCCGACATCCAGCGATACACTGTCACGACTCGCATAACTAACAATCAGATAACTATGCAGCGATGAATTCACCGCAAACACCACCCCGAACACCAGCAAGCCAACTACCAAACTCTGCAAGGGGCGAATCTCAAAATGCAGCGCCAGCGCAATCAAAGCTGGAATCAGCATCAATCCGGATGCCCACAGAAACGCAGTCTTACCATCTGGTACGTTCCCGGTCTTTTTGCCGGTAATCAGTGGTGCAAACGACTGCACAACACCGTAGCCAATAATCCACACCGCCATAAAACCACCGACCCACCAATGATTCCAGCCAAAGTTAGCCGCAAGGTAAACGGGCAGGGCGACAACAAACCACACATCCCGCGCCCCGAACAGGAACAAGCGAGCCGCAGACAGGTAATTAATAGCACGACTCTTCGACAGGACGTGAGTGAACTTTGGTTTGTGCTTGGCTTTGCCGAGATCCTGTTTTAAATTCAGCAGGCTAAACAGGAACACTAGCGCCAGTGCAGCAGCCATTGCCAACACAGCATCCTGAAATCCCAGCAGGCTCAGCAACACACCACCCAGAAAAAAACCAACGCCTTTCAGGGTGTTCTTCGAGCCGGTGAGTATCGCCACCCATTTATACAAAGCACCTTCAGCATCCTGCGGAACTAGCAGTTTCACCGAACTTTTAGCGCTCATTTTGTTCAGGTCTTTGGCGATACCCGAAAGCGCTTGCGCTGCCATCACCCAAACCACACTGAGCATAGACGCCGGAACCAGCAACATGGACAGGGCGATAATCTGCAAACCCAGCCCGATATTCATGGTGCGATTAAGCCCCAGTCGCGCGCCCAGCCAGCCGCCGATCAGATTAGTGATTACGCCAAACATCTCATAAAACAGGAACAACATAGCAATCTGTAACGGGCTGTAACCCAGCTGGTGGAAATGCAAAACCACCAGCATGCGTAACGCACCGTCAGTCAGCGTGAAGGCCCAGTAATTACCAGTAATAATGAGATATTGGCGAATCTCAGTGGAAAAGTTTTTAAGCATAGTGATTTCCGCGATGCCCGTTACTGCTGATCCAACTGTGCCACTTTGCGCACCAGTTCAGCAGTCCGGTTGGCGTAACCCCACTCATTGTCGTACCAGATATACACTTTCAGTTGCGTATCATTCACCACCATTGTGGACAGTGCGTCAATAATTCCCGAGCGTGGATCAGTGCGGTAATCAATGGATACCAGCGGGCGCTCTTCATAACCGAGAATGCCTTTTAACTCACCTTCGGCAGCCTGTTTGAACAGCTGATTAACCGCTTCAGCAGTGGTTTTTTGTTTCAGTTCAAACACACAATCCGTAATCGACGCATTGGCCAGCGGCACCCGAATCGCATGACCATTCAGGCGGCCTTTTAATTCAGGGAAAATATGCGTGATCGCTGTCGCCGAACCGGTGGTGGTCGGAATCAGGCTCATGCCACAAGCCCGCGCCCGCCGTAAGTCTTTGTGTGCTGAATCCAGAATGGTTTGCGTGTTGGTAATATCATGGATAGTGGTCATCGAACCATGCTCTATGCCCAGATTTTCATGAATGACTTTGACCACTGGTGCAAGGCAATTAGTGGTGCATGAGGCGGCAGTGATAATGCTATGTTCCGCCGGATTATAGAGATGATCATTCACACCCATCACCACATTCAGCACGCCATCTTCTTTAACGGGGGCGGTGACCACTACACGTTTAACACCCTGATCCAGATAAGCCTGCAATAAGGCTTTGGTTTTCATCACTCCGGAGGCTTCAATGACAATATCGCAGCCTGACCAGTCGGTGTCGCCGATCGCTTTGTTCTGAGTACA
>CALHAO010000042.1 GCA_937931765.1 uncultured Thiotrichaceae bacterium | reverse complement strand
ACTTATACCTATTCCGGTCGCAGCGATGACATGCTGAAAGTTAGTGGTATCTACGTGTCACCGTTTGAAGTCGAAGCGACTATCAGTGAACACCCCGCTGTATTAGAAGCGGCAGTCATTGGTAAAGAGGATGCTGAAGGTCTAACTAAAACCAAGGCCTTTATCGTATTACAGGAAGGGCAAACACTCACCGAAGCAGAAGTTAAAGCGTTCGTGAAATCCAAATTAGCGCCTTATAAATACCCACGTTACATTGAATTTGTTGCTGAGTTACCGAAAACAGCGACCGGCAAAATTCAACGTTTCAGATTACGTAATGCGGAGGCAGACGCCAGCTAATGAGTGCTCCATCTCAATTCATTACGCTACGCATTGATTCACAGGAAACGAGTATAGAGTATCAGTGGTTAAATGCTGAAAATACGCAGGCTCCTTTGGTGGTTTTTCTGCATGAAGGCTTAGGCTCGTTGGCTATGTGGAAACAGTTTCCGCAGCAACTGTGTGATGCGTTACAGTGCCGGGGTTTGGTTTATTCCCGCCCGGCTTATGGTCAGTCCACACCGCGTCCGGCAGATGAAAAGTGGGGTGTCGATTTTATGCATCAACAGGCTTATGACGTGCTGCCAAACCTGTTGTCGGCCTTGTCGGTTAATACCCGCAGCAATCCGCCCTGGTTATTCGGGCACAGTGACGGTGGCTCGGTTTCACTGTTATATGCCGCTAAATATCCTGATCAATTGGCTGGTGCGATCGTGCTGGCTCCGCATATTATGGTGGAGCCAATGACTATTAGTAGTATCGAGCAAGCACGCATTGTTTATCAGCAAACCAATCTTCGTGAGAAGCTGGCGCGTTATCACAGTGATGTCGATTCGGCGTTTTGGGGCTGGAATGATATTTGGTTGAATCCCGATTTTCTGCAATGGGATATAACAGCTGAATTGGAAAATATCCGCTGCCCGCTATTGGCGGTTCAGGGGCTGGATGATGAATATGGCTCATTAGCGCAAATTCGTGGTATCCAGCGCAGGCTTCCACACACTGAATTGCTGGAGTTGGCTGGGTGTGGTCATTCGCCGCACAAAGATCAGGCGGAAGCTTTGATTTCCACGGCCCGTCACTTTATGCATAGTCATAGCTAGGAGAAAGCCTTGTTCAGGCCTGCGTTTTAGTAGGCTCATGCTCCAGTACGTTGTAAATCACCTGATATAATTCCTGATACGCAAATGGTTTGGATAAGAAGCTGTTAATACCTGCTTCCTGGTATTTATCTTTTAATCGGCTTAGGTCATAGGAGGTCAACGCAATAATGGGAGTATTTGGATTGAGTCCGTGCTGCCTGACCCACTTACTCACCTCAAAACCATCTTTGCCGGGCAAGCTAATGTCCATTAGAATCACATCAAAACTTCTTTGCTGTAATTGAGCAATCGCGCCTTCTCCTGTTGAAGCGAGTGAAACGTTTCCGCCCATGTTCTTAATCATTTCACCACCAACATAACGATTTAAAGGCGTATCGTCTGTCAATAAAATTTGCAGGCCTGCTGGTAAAACGAAGTTGTGCAGGTCTGCAGTGATTATTGCTTGGGAAACCACATAATCTTCTGCAATTTCAAAGGCAAGGTCGAAATAAAAACGACTCCCGTCTCCCACCTTACTCTCAACTTGTAGCCGTCCCCCCATGAGCTCGACCAGACTTTTACTAATCGCCAGACCTAAGCCAACCCCTTCGTTAAAAGTTGATTCAGAATTTATAACACGTTGATAGGGGTCAAACAGGTTCTTCATGTCTTCTTTGGCAATACCAACCCCTGTATCCACAACGCTAAACTCCAGTCGCACTGAGGTGTCCGTTGGTGCTGGTAGCCTTTTTACCACCAAGTTGATTTCGCCTTCTTCGGTGTATTTAATCGCATTATTGATGAGGTTTATCAAAATTTGCGATAAATGACTCCGGTCACCGATGATTGCCTCCGGTAGCAAATCTTCACCCACCAAATTCAACTCAAGCCCTTTATCCTCGGCTTTTTGCTCTAGAATATTCTTCACAGAGCGTAAGGCGATATCCAAACGAAAGCCTTGTTGTGCTAACTCAAAGCTATCATTTTTAACTTTGGCAAAATCCAGTACATTATTGACAAGTTGCATCATGTAACCACATGACACTTCTAATTTCTCAACGTATGTCTTTTGTGTCTCATCAAGAGGGCTAAACTTGAGCAATGCACCTAAGCCTACAATAGCGTTCATGGGCGTGCGTAGCTCATGACTCATCACCGCCAGAAAATCGTCCTTAGCCTTAGCTCTGATTTTTACTATCATCATGTTCCAGTAAAAAATAAGCGCCACTAGAAAAATTGCACCAATAAGAATCGCCCAAACCAGAGTATAATCAGTGCCACTTTGGTATTTTATGGGAATCCATTTTGTGAGAATTTCTCTATGCGTTTCATTGGTAAGGTTATTGACTGTTTTTTGTAAAATATTTAATAAGACCTTGTCTTTTTTTACAACTGCTATTGATAATTTTAGATCCTCAGATATTTTACCTGCTATTTTTAACTCTCCAAAATATTCACTTTGAAATTCATAGCCAATGCTAGCCAGTGTATCAATGTAAGAAAATAATTCTTCATTTTTAACTTTATCCAGTCCGTGATAAATGTCATTCACTTCTATAAGCGTTAGTGAGGGGTATTTTAGCCTGAGTATATTTACAAAAGCATCGCCTTTTATAATACCTATTTTTCTCCCCTCTAAGTCCATTATGTTGTTGATAAAGGGCACGTCAACTCTTGTGGCGACAACGAGAGGTACTTCCAGGTAATGACTAGTGAAATTCAAGTATTCTTTTCTTTCGTGAGTTTCCATGCCTAAAGCTAACATGTCGCATTTTTCTTGTTTTATGTAGTTGATGGACTCATTCCAATTTTTTGTTTTTACAATCTCAAATTTTGCTGAGAGCATTTTTTCAAATAAATTGTAATAGTCTGCACTCATACCAATATGCTCACCTTTTTCATTAAGCCCCTCAAAAGGCATGCCGACAGGGTTAATGCAATACTTAATGGTATTTTTGTCAAGATAAGCTATTTCGTTATGGTTCAGTTCAATGTGGCCACCGGTATATTCTTTGATCGAACCTATCCACTTACTTATTAACTTTTCCTTTTCTTTTTTGCTAATGCTATCAAGCCCTTTTTGTAAAATGCTACTCAGCAGCGGTTTTTCAGTTTGAACGCCGAAGCGTAAATCCTCCTTTTTAGTATTTTTCAAGCTCAGTTCACTGGCAAGTTTTATATTTGTATAGGAGTGTTTTTTTATTAGGTGGTTTATATTGGTAAGATTTTGCAGCAAAGCATCTATCTTGCCAAAGACTAAGTCTTTAGTCAGATCCTCATAGGTATCGTAGTACACTAAATCCATAGTGTTCATTGCTTCAAGCTCTTTTATATAAAAAACATCTTTTAATACGCCTACTCTTTTATTTACAAGGCTATTTATACCCAGGTATTCGCCAAAGTTGTCTCTTACAAAAATCATGATAGGTATTTCATAGTAAGCACTGGTGAAAATAGTGAAAGGCTCTCTATATTCTTTGTAAGAAATGCTGGTGATTATATCAGTTTCTTTATTTTTAAAGGCGCTATAGTTAGTTGTCCAGTTAGAAAAGCTTTTTTCGAAATACAAACCTGTATTTTTAGAAATGATCTTAAGTAAGTCATGCTCGAAGCCAACAGGTGTATCTTCAATGAAATAGGTGAATGGAGTGAAATCTGGCATCATCGCTACTGTTACTGTAGGGTTTGACGCGATGTACTCTTTCTCTTCTTTAGTAAAATCAATAGCTTCAGCCGTGGCGCTTATAAAAAAACAAAACATGAGTAATAGTTGTATAGGTAATGTTTTCATAAAATCTCTTGCGTAAAGCACAAATCCAAATGATAGGTGCGGCACTTATTGTGTTACTTCAGCGGTGCTTTATATCTCCTCAGATTCAGGAGGTTTGATTGCGTACATAACTAAGCCGCCCAAGCTTGCGATGCCCAGATAATATAGCACACCCCAGCTCCAGTTATGACTCTGCCATTCAATCAAGTTACTAAACAGTATCGGCCCGAGTACTTGTCCCGCTGTTGTGCCTTGAAATACCAGCGCAATGACTAATGATATTTGTATTGGCTCTGTGGTATAAGCGGGAGCCTTGGCAAATATTGCTGCAGGAACTATGCCTACTGCGGCAGTGAAAATCACAAAACAACTATATTGCAGCCAAAACGGCAGTGCAGGCACAAAAATCAGTGCACATAAAGCAGATGGAATCACAAAGCCTTTAACCAATAAACGGTTTAAGGGATAACCACGCTTAATTAAGAAGCCAGCGTACAAATTGCCGACTATTGTCATAATCATCGCA
The DNA here is from genome assembly GCA_937931765.1 of uncultured Thiotrichaceae bacterium. Classification (GTDB taxonomy): domain Bacteria; phylum Pseudomonadota; class Gammaproteobacteria; order Thiotrichales; family Thiotrichaceae; genus Thiolinea. The sequence continues at coordinate 4,799 of CALHAO010000042.1, read as the reverse complement.
AATGCCAGCAGATAAGACCCTGTTTGCAAACTGATTTGTTTGGTTTCATGCCAAACGGTGGGCGAAAAGGCAATAGCGACGATATAGAGGCACGCAAACAGGGTCATGCTCAGCGCCATCATCAATGTACCGGGCTGAAATATGGCCTTAATTTGCGACTTGCTGATGCCACGTTGTTGGTCACCTGCACGTCCGACATTGAAGAACGCCAAGCCGAGTACTACCATCCAGATTAAGGCGAACCACCCTGTCATCAGCCACGGCAAACGCCAGTCCGCCAGATCAATTAACGTGGGGGAAATCAGTAGCATAGTACTGGCTCCGACCGGCATCCACAGCGACCAGATGGTCATGCCCATTGCCCTGTCTTCCGGCAATACAACCCTGGCTATCAGCGCTGGCGCGGCCACGGCGATCATTACAAAACCAAAGCCTTCAACAATGCGCCCGAATAATAACCATGAGAGGCTATCGGCATTAGCTGACAGTAGCCCGCCACATCCCATAAGACCCAATGCCAGGAGTGCCGTTCGGTAGTTGCCGAACTGTGCTCCGGCAATCGCCACCGGAATACATAAAAACATTGCCAGCAGGCTGTAGACTGAGACAACCAGGCCGAGATCAGATAGCTCCAGCCCCATTTCTGCCTGAATCAACGGGAGGACAGGCGCGACTTTGCCGATGTTAAATGCGGCGGTAAAGCCCGCTCCGGCGACAATCATGACGAGTAACCAGCTTGTTTTTGCTTGCATTAAATATCCAATGTTAATGTCTTAGATTTCGATGCGAACAACACACCGCCATCCGCTTATTCGATGCTTTCTCTAGATCTGTTTGCACAAAGTCACGATGATCGGGTACGCCATCCAAGACCGGTGTCAGACAAGTCCCACATACGCCGGATTGACAAGACACCGGTACATCAATGCCATGCTCATTCAGCTTATCATTAATCGTTTCACCCGGTGCGATTTCAAACGTTTTGCCGGACTTTTGCATGATTACCTTAAACGATGCACCATCCGTATTCGCCTCAGCACCAAACCGTTCCATGTGCGTACATTAGAAATCGCAGACTTGCACGCTTGTGGGGGAAATATTTTCATATGAGTTAGCAATTAACTCATTATGGTGTTTTCTTGTTTAGTGGTTACTGCTAACTTATGAAGCCAATTATTAAGGATTGATGCAATGAAAAAACAAACCAGGAACACTTCGTTTTTTGTCTTAGCCGCTTTTGTGTTATCAGCTTGTGCCGCAACACCCGTGGTTGATAAGCCAGCCGGTCATACCGTGAAATCGGTACAGACCTCATCAAGCAATCGATCGCTGCCTGTTCAAAGATCATATAGCACGACGATGAGCAGCGATTTGAAGGTCACACAAACAATAAAAGACGGTAAGGATAAGACCTTGTCCAATACCAGTATTGAAATAACTCAGGCGCAGTTTGATAACCTTGTCAAAGATATAGACCTTTCTCTATTGAAAACAAAACCACCTGAAAATCGTCGCCCTCGTCCCCCTGGAAGTAGCAGCAAATTGGTTTCAATCGAAACGAATGACGGCAACTATCAATTTGATAGTAACGGTCATTATCCTGATGTTATCAAGCGTTTATACACAGATATTGCTCAACTATTTACGCGTTAAAGCCGCGATACCCTAAAGAGTGATTTAAACGTGATGATACGCCTGCTACTTTCAGGTTTTAGCCTTAAATCACTCAATTCAGTATTATTGGTAGCCGACACGAGTAATGTGGCGCGTGCTACTGAGCAACTGAACTGCTTACAAATCGCCGTCAGTAAAGCGATCCAGGGTGTGGAGCAGAAAATCTGTCAGCCATTATTTGATCTATTCCCCACTGGAGGAAGCCTCACACTAGTAGGAGAAGTGCTGGTGCATGCTCCACCATGCAGCCACCCTTCAACACCAGAATATCATCACACATCTGGTGCAGCACTGGTAGATCGGGCTAATAAGCAGCAGTGACGAAGCGCAGCAACAGTTTCTTGATTTAGCGCGTAAAGTAGTGATACCTGATGAATCTAAAAATCATTAACTTGAACTACGCCAATCAGCTATTCTATTAGGCTATGGACAACCAAGCCTTTCTTACTATTAATAATGCGGCCTTAATCTGCGATATTGCGGACACCTGTTTTCTGGCATCCGCGTTGTCCTTGTTATCAAACAAACAGCCCCTATTGCTGGTGTCAGACAATAAACTACCCATCAGTAATATCACCCCTAGCCGTCAAATCAATTTTTCCAATGTAGGGTTAGAAACTGTGCCACTTAACCTGGGATCAATTCGCCAACATCTGTATTGCGAGCTACAAAAAACCGGTGAGTCCGCGCAGCTAGTTGTTGATATGTCATGGGGGCTATCCAGTGTTTCGGCTTTCGCCAATTTCGATTTATGGGGCATGTTGTGCGATCAGTTAAGCGATGAAACTGGGCAAGCGATCGTCTCAATCTATAACCGCGACATTCTGATTGAGGATCAATTACTGGCTGCCATGCGCGGGCATAGAGAGTTTATTTCTCCTGCTGGTGTGCATGAAAACCCATTTTGGTTACCACCCAATTTATTACAACGCACCTCACTGATGCAGCAAATTGATTTTCAACTCGGGCGCATTATGCCGGATTATGATTACCAATCCGCAGCGGGAGAAGGTGATCAGAATGCAGCTTCTGGTGCTAATCCGGAATGGATCAGACCACCACGCAGAGTGCGTCCGTTGCGCGGGGCGGATGTACGCTGGAAAATACGCTGCTTCGGGCAGTTGCGTATTTATATCGCTAATGGTCAGCTAATAAACTGGCAGATTCCGGGGAGTGCGCCGAAGAAAACCCGTGCCTTATTTGCTTACCTATTACAACGCGGTGAAAAAGGTGCATCAGCCGAGCGGATCGCCGAATTTCTCTGGCCACAGGAAGATAATGAAGACACCAAACGTTCACGTCTGCATCATTGTATCGCCATGTTGCGCAAGACCTTAGGTCACAAAGATTACCTGCAACGTACCGGTGATTATTATCAGTTAATCCCACCGCCTGGCAGTTGGATTGATGTGGCTAATTTCGAACAACTGTGCAGGCAATCCAAAGTGATGACCAGCGAAGGGCATAATGATAATGCCCTGAATGTATTGCGGGCGGCTGAACGTCTTTATACCGGTGATTTATTTGAAGATTTATTGCCGGAATATGTTGAAAGTGAAATGGAAGACTGGTGTTTGCCACAGCGGCAGTGGTTCCGTGAAATGGCCATGAAGGTACACCGCGATCTTGCGGAGTTATTACGATTGAATGGTCAGTTTAAGGAAGCAATGGTGTCTTGTCGTAAGGCGCTGGAAATGGATGCCGCTTGTGAAATGGCGCACGTTGAAGCCATGAAAATCCTGCATGTGCAATCGCGTTTTGATGCGGTGGAGCGTCAATACCGGCAATACCTGGCGGCATTGTCTAAGTTGGGCGTTCATGAGGCCTCACCAAAGATACGGCAACTGTTTGCGGCGATGACACCAGAAGCCTGAAGAGGTGTTGTACTTTACTGACTGCCAAATTGGGGTAGTCGGTTAAACGTGTGTTTTGCACATAGGAACTCACGTTTATGGCTTTACCAGTGTGGCAGGGATGACTGGCTTTTCTAGCACATCAATGCGACTGAGTAACGGAACACGATTCGCTGCAATATCCGCAATGGTGACACCATCCAGCACTGCCATAAACGCATGGGTGGCTTCCTGGATTTTCTTGGACAACTGACAAATGCCAATTAACGGGCAGGTATTTTTCTCAGGGTTAAAACATTCCACCACATCCAATGGGCCTTCGGTGAAGCGCACCACATCGCCTACGATAATATCTTCGGCAGGCCGACTCAAACGAAAACCACCACCGCGACCTCGTAGTGTGGTGATGTAGCCCGCTTTGCCTAGCTCATGAACCACTTTCACGATGTGTGGGCGGGAAATGCCATGAATAAAGCATACATCATCCACTCTGATTAATTCCGGGTCTTTGAGTGCTGCCAACTGCAAGCAACGCATGGCATAGTTGGTGTAGCTGGTCAGTTTCATTGAGCCTCTCTTCGTGAAATTTCCTTATAGAATATTGTTGCACTTAAAAGTTATATTTTCAATATTGCTTTTATGGTGGCTTGGTTATAAGATCTATTTTAAATAGAACTTATATGAGCACTTGGTTATGTTAGACAGTCTCACGGCGGAAACACTGGCGCGAATGCAATTTGCATTCACCATTTCGTTTGCCCGGCATGGCGGGCAACCCAGCCTGCGTTAGCAGGCATCACCCCGATCGGGGGGAAGATAATCTGACTGGCAAGGGCGTTGCGGGTAACGGCAGGGTCTGAAGGAAGCCATAGGAAGTTAACGGTACATAGCGAAAGCGAACCTGGGACGGCATGTCAGGAGCGGCAAGCCTGCGAAATAGGGCGAAGTCCAATACCCGGTCAGACCTGAGATGTGCTGCAGGATGGAATCGTTGACAGGGAACCCGCCTTAACCGGGGAAGCCTTGCACCGCCCTTGGTGTTTTTTTTCAAGCCAAGGCATTGTCTTTCAAGACGTGACTCAAGAAGGCAATGGTGTGTGAGGTGGCAGATGAGTCCGTAGTAGTGAAGAAGTTCCGGCCAGTGAAAGCGGGTAACCGTGTGGAGGGTAAAACCGGAATGACCGCTGTTGGAGATGCAGTGGGCAATCGGTCGCCAAAAGTGGCTGATTGGCGCGAAGGGATGAAGTCACTCATTAACTGCTGAAGGAATGA
>CALHAO010000041.1 GCA_937931765.1 uncultured Thiotrichaceae bacterium | reverse complement strand
GCGGAAATTTTCCAGTTCAAGGCGGAATTTTTGATCGCCATTAGTCAGGTTATATTCCTTGAAGACATTGCCAGTCATTTCCTGAGTAGCGTACTGATTCACAAAAGGATGCAGCGTCATCTTTATTTCTGAGCCACCATCACCAAAGTTAGCCTGGTAGATGGCCGTGCCCTTGTACAATAAAGGATGATTCACCGAAATGGTCTCTTCCAGCGGTTCTTCAAGATCCGGATCATGGATAACCAGATCACTCTCAAAGGATTTTGGCTGGCCGGTGGAATAGTGTTCAACACGGAATTCTTTAACTTCTACCTCATAGGGAAGTCTTTGTACCAAATAGCCATCACGCACCGGCAGAAATACGATATTGGCACGTCGTCCCTCTGGTATATCAACAGAGCCACGGTAAGAAAAATTATTTGAAGTTAGCGTGCTTTCATCCGGAACTTCAGAAGCAGGCACGTTGCGGGTTTCGGGTATAACTTCACCTTGCCATTCTGCGAACATCATGGGTAGGCGACTATCCAATAGTCCGCCCAGGCAGATAACAATAATACCGACATGAGTCAGCCAATAGCCCCATCGGTTAGAGCCACCTTTCATGGCAGCTAAAATAGTATATTGATCATCATTTTTCTCACGAAAACGGAAGTTTTCTGCTTTTAATACCCGTTTCACCAGTGTCTGTATGTCATCAACAGATTGTTTGCTGTGCATGGACTCAGACTGTTTCATCAGGCGTAGCGATTTTTCTTTGACGCCTTCGCGGAAGCGTGTGATTTCTTTCAGCATGCCTGGTGTGTTTCTAACCACGCAGGTGGTGGTGGATAGCACCAGAAACCCCAGGATCAGCAGGAACCAAACTGCAGAGTAAACATCGTACAAACCCAACGATCTGAAGGCTTCAAACCAGAATTTACCGAATTTAATTTCGTAGGAGGTATACGGTTGGTTTTGTTGCAAAACTGTGCCAAGGACAGAAGCAATGGCCAGAACGAGCAGCAGTGTTATGGCCAGGTTCATTGAACCGAGAAAGTTTACTATTCTGGAACTGACTGTTCTGGATGATTTCATGGGAGGTATTTAAACTCTCGAAAACTAATACGACAAAGGGTGGCACAATGCCACCCTTTTTCACAAATGCAAAATAACCCTAAGTACGCATATAAATTTATATACTGCTTAAGAATTATGACAGTACATCTTCCTCATTGAAGACTGGAAGTGGACATGTCATAGGGGGTTATTGGTTTTGCAAACCTGCAATATATTCAGATACTGCTGCCATTTCGGCATCAGTCATTTTGTCGGCGATATTACGCATCATCTGACCTGCGTCGTTAGCCCGCTGAGCCTTGCTGAAGGCTTCCAGCTGAATAGCAGTGTACTTCGCATGCTGGCCCGCCAGTGCAGGGAATTTAGAAGCAGGGTTGCCACTGCCGGTCGGGCCGTGGCAGGCTGCGCAAGCTGCAACGCCGGAAGCGTTGTTGCCACCTTTATAAATCTGTCTGCCTAGCTCAACCATAGTTTGGTCAGCTTCACCCTGTTTTGCTGTCTGCGACGAATAGTAAGCTGACAGATCAGCCATATCCTGATCAGATAGGCCTGCTACCATCGGTGCCATAGAGGCATTATAACGACCGCCGGGTGCATCCTGACCAGCTTTGAAATTTTGCAGCTGTTTCAATAGGTAAGATTCATGCTGTCCGGCCAGTTTTGGCCATTCAGGATTAGTACTATTACCATCAGCACCGTGACAGGCAGCACACGTAGCTGATAGTGCTTTACCTTTCGCTGGATCACCTTTCAGTTCGGTCACTGCACTGTTGGCCAGTACGGTGGTTGAAGCACTGACAGCAAGACCTGCCAATACCATGATGAGTGTCTTTTTCATCTAAAATACTCCTAAAACATCGAATAAAGCTGCAAATCTAATTGCTACAGCGTATCTATGCCCGCTATGCTCTCAAAAATGCAGAACTGTATATCACATTCTGGCGTTATACCGCAAAAAAATATTAGAGAATGCTAACATTATGAATGCTTATTTTCAGCAAGCAAAATTTACCCAAAGTGCAACAACATCTTCAACGTTACCCCCTGCGGGCGCTTTTGAAGTCGCCTTTGCCGGACGCTCCAATTCAGGCAAGTCCAGTACGATCAATCGTGTCTGCTCTCAAAAAAGCCTGGCCCGTACCAGCAAAACTCCCGGACGCACTCAGCTCATTAATTTTTTCACATTGTCTGACGGTTGTAGCCTGGTTGATCTTCCTGGTTATGGTTATGCCAAAGTCCCTGAAAAGGTAAAACGACAATGGCAGGCGTTTATCGAAGACTATCTTACCAAACGTTCCACCCTGAGAGGATTGATTCTGGTCATGGATGTGCGTCATCCCTTAACTGATTTTGATCAGGGCTTTCTGTATTGGGCTGAACAGCGAAGATTGCCGGTGCATGTTTTACTGAATAAAGCCGATAAATTAAAGCGGGGACAGGCGGCTACCACTTTTCTGCAGGTCAGAAAGGCTATGCAAGAATCTGCTGTCGATGCCACTGTACAGCTTTTTTCTGCAGAAAAAGGTCAGGGGCTTGATGAATTGTGGAGTCATTTGGAAGGTTGGTTAGGGCATAACAGTGAAGTGAGCGAACTAGATTTGTGAGATTAAAGCGGGTGGGTTCCTTTAAAAAAGGAACCCCGGCCAAACAGGGGGTCTAAAAGCCGGGGTTTAATAAACAGGCCTGGATTGGGGACACCAAACCTGTGTCCGCGAAAGATTACTCAACAGCGCCGGGCTTTAGCGCTTTATATGTTGAGACTCTTTTTATCGCGGAATCTTTCAGCGAGATCCATCTCTCTTTATGTTCAACTTACCTACTTAGATGAACACAAGCTGTATAAGGTTCACACTTTATATTAATTTTTTGTGTTTTTCAAAGAATAAAGCGTCTTTTTACGTAAAAATTGATTAATTACTCTCCCAGAAGGGTTTTGCTTCGGTCGCCGGAGATGGAATCGGTATGGATTCGCCGATATTAGTGTGTGCTGTCCGGGTGCGCCCTGCCCGTAGATAGACAATGCCCAGTTTGGAACCCGCCCGCATAGAGCCAATCAGGCTTTTCACATCACTGGCACCACTCACCTCAGAATTATTCAGGCGTATAATAATATCACCAGCCTGCAAACCCGCCAAATCAGCTGATGATGCCGGGAAGACGCGTTCAATCAATGCACCTGCGTGGGCTGCTAATCCGGAGGCACGCGCTGTCTGTGGATCAACATTGCTGACTTCTATGCCCAGAATGCCGCGTTCTACCTGACCGAAGCGGACAATTTGATCGATGATGCCCGCCGCTGTGTTAATCGGAATAGCAAAGCCAATGCCGATATTGCCACCGCTCTGTCCACCAAGAATGGCGGTATTGATGCCAATTAGCTCTCCGCGTAAATTAATCAATGCGCCGCCGGAATTACCCAGATTGATGGAAGCGTCTGTCTGAATAAAATCTTCATATTCACCAATGCCGGGGTTACGGTGCAGAGCGCTGATAATACCAGAGGTAACAGACTGCCCGATGCCGTAAGGATTACCAATGGCGACCACAAAGTCACCGACTCGTAGGTTTTTGGAATTACCGAAGCGGATGGCAGATAAACGCTCAGCCGGAATGGCAATTACCGCTAAGTCTGCCTTGGGATCTGCACCAACAATTCGGGCAACAAACTTTCTACCATCATTTAATGTGACATTAATGCGTTCGGCCCCTTCCAGAACATGATAGTTAGTCAGGATATGGCCGTGTTTGGAATGAATAATGACACCAGAGCCGGTGCCGTCTATGCGGCGTTCACCCTGAATATTTTCAAAGAAACGTTTGAAGAACGGATCGTTAGCCAGTGAGTCATCCAGTTTTTGCTTGCCTTCCGTGGTGATATTAACCACAGAAGGTGTAACACGTTCCAGCATTGGAGAAAGCGATGGTAATGGTTGCCCATTGATATTTCTGGGCAAAGCCCCTGCAGCAGCCAGTCCCTGCACTGTAAAAAATAGCAAGGTAGCCAGCAATAATCTTTTTGTCATAACGGAACGCATCATTCTTGTGTCCTGATTGAAACCTTTAACGGGGTTTACAGTTGATTTAATGGCTTAACTATACTTGATTTAAGTGTTTTCAAAAATGGCTTGTGACCATCGGATAACAAATTTTGTTCATCGCGATAAAGAAATCTATACAGAGATCAGTTATATTTTTATTTTTTAAGCCAATCCAACACCTTATATTGATATTGATTGACAATCTTCAGGCCGGTTCCGGGGAAGGGTATGAAAGGGTTTGTACGCCCCATACCCCACAATGATAGGCGTGTGCTGCCGGGGTCAGCATGGCCGCGCCCGTGTACCCCAAAAGTGTTAGCAATCAATAAGGTATTTTTTTTCACGGTGAAAGCATGAGGCGCTTTCAGGCCTATTTCAGCGCGATCTTGTGCTGAAAAACGCAAGGAGCCACGGGCCGCTAAACGATTTGGGTGTTTATGGGCGCTCAGACTGTTCTGGTACTCCCACTTCAGGCGCTTTTTGCTCAGGCGGTTCGAGCCGGGGACGTAAGTGAATGGCCCGTTATGTTCATCTACATCATCAAGGTATAACCAGAATTTCATGGTCGGATGAAAGGTATCTGAATGCAGGTTTTTTTGTGGGTCAGTCGCCTCATTAGTTTGCACGCCATTATTAATGCGCTCAATATTGAAAAATGGCAGCCGTTGATGCGCATTACTGTATTGCAGCAGACGTTGGAAATCACGGTTCGCCAATAATTTTGCGGTATGCGGTAACTGTTCTAGTGTGTCCGGGTCAAGCAGCGTGCGTTGTGTTTGTGTGTCACCTTGATGAAAGCTGCGGGCTTTGCCCTGCCAATTACGCAGTTCTTGCTCAATGACTTTAAACTCAGCTTCCGGGAGGTAATTAGCTTTGATAATGTAACCGTGTTGACGGTAACTTTGCCGGTCAGCCTTACTGATACTTGTTCCTAACATCCACATACGCAGGTTCATCACCGCGTGTGAAGCAATTATTCGTGTAATATGTAGGCCCAGTTTGTTCAGCAAGGGGCTGCCAATGACAGGATTATCCTGAAATGATTTGGCACCGGTGAATAACTGTAGTGCCCAGAGCGGGCCTTTAATCAACGGATTTTTCAGTAGTGTTTTCATGATGCTAAGTATTCATGGCTTATTCCTAAATGGCAACTTTCACCTTATACCCTATCTAAGATGGGGAATTGTTGACTCTGATGAAGTTCGGCACAATGCATTTGCTGGAGATAATTGTTGGAGGAGAGGGTATAACCCATCAATGAATGATTCCCATGTTGCTTGTTGACAGGCAGCATGGGAATCTTTCATTTTATGCGCTGGTTGTCCTTTAGTCGTGTCATTCGGTTACAATCACGCGAATTATTTTTAGCACTATTAGGAGATTTTTCATGACTACTCGTCAGGAGCTGGCTAATGCGATCCGCGTCTTGTCTATGGATGCCGTTCAGCAAGCTAATTCAGGTCATCCGGGTGCCCCTATGGGTATGGCTGATATCGCCGAAGTTCTTTATAACGACTTCATGTCACACAATCCGCAAAATCCGGAGTGGGCCAATCGTGACCGTTTTGTCATGTCTAATGGTCATGGCTCCATGCTGCCTTATTCTGTGCTTCACCTGACCGGTTACGATCTGCCGATGTCAGAGATCAAAAACTTCCGCCAGTTGCATTCAAAAACACCGGGTCACCCTGAGTATGGTTATGCGCCGGGTATTGAGACAACGACCGGCCCGCTGGGACAAGGTATTGCCAATGCTGTCGGCATGGCGTTATCTGAAAAAGTGTTGGCGGCACAGTTCAATAAAGACGGTCATGATATTGTTGATCACCACACTTATGTATTCCTAGGTGATGGCTGTCTGATGGAAGGTATCTCGCATGAGGTTTGTTCTCTGGCGGGTACGTTGAATTTGGGTAAGCTGATCTGCTTTTACGATGATAATGGTATTTCTATCGATGGCGATGTGGCTGGCTGGTTTGCGGATGATACGCCTAAGCGTTTTGAAGCTTATGGCTGGCAGGTCATGGCAGATGTGGATGGCCATGATGCAGATGCTATTCGTGTGGCGGTTGCAGCGGCACAGATGGAAGAAGATAAGCCGACGCTGATTTGCTGTAAGACAGTGATTGGTAAAGGTGCGCCGAATAAAGAAGGTGGTCATGATGTCCACGGTGCGCCTTTGGGTGCTGAAGAGATTGCGGCGGCGCGTAAAGCAATGGGTTGGACGCATGAGCCTTTCACCATACCGGATGCTATTTACGCTGGTTGGGATGCGAAAGATAAAGGTGCTACTGCTGAGAATGCCTGGAATGAGAAATTGGCCGCTTATAGTGCCGCATTCCCGGCTGAGGCTGCTGAATTTACACGGCGCATGGCGGGTGATCTACCAGCTGATTGGTCTGAAAAGGCTGATGCAGCTATCGCCGCGATTGTTGAGAAGGCTGAATCTCCGGCGACCCGTGTTGCGTCTAAGAATGCACTGAATGGTTTTGCGCCGCTATTGCCTGAATTTTTGGGTGGTTCTGCTGACCTGACACCATCGAATAATACCTTTAATAATAGTAGTAAGGGCATTAACTCGATGCACGGCACGGATAAGGACTACACGGGTAATTACTTGTCCTACGGTGTGCGTGAGTTCGGGATGAGTGCATTGATGAACGGTGTGGCGCTGCACGGTGGGTTTATTCCATACGGTGCCACCTTCCTGATGTTTTCCGAGTATGCGCGTAATGCATTGCGTATGGCCGCGCTGATGAAGGTTCGTAGCATCTTTGTTTATACGCATGATTCTATCGGTCTGGGCGAAGATGGCCCGACGCATCAGGGTGTGGAACAAACTGCCACTTTGCGGCTGATTCCGCAAATGTCAGTATGGCGTCCGTGTGATGGCGTTGAAACCGCTATTGCCTGGCGTGCGGCGATTGAAAAGCAAAATGGCCCGAGCTGTTTGATTCTGACCCGTCAGGGTTTGCCATTCCAGCAGCGCACAGATGTCCAGCAGGCTGATATAGCAAAAGGCGGTTATGTACTGAAAGATTGTGACGGTACGCCGGATGCAATTATTATTGCGACAGGCTCTGAAGTCGGTTTAGCGATGGATGCGACTGCAGCGATGTCTGATAAGAATATCCGTGTGGTGTCCATGCCATCGGTTGATGCGTTTGAAGCGCAGGATGCGGCTTACCGTGAATCCGTGTTGCCAGGTGCAGTGACTGCCCGTGTTGCGGTGGAAGCGGGTGTGACGGGTGGTTGGTACAAGTACGTTGGCCTGAATGGCAAAGTTGTTGGCATTGATACTTTTGGTGAGTCTGCGCCTGCGGGTGAGCTGTTTAAACACTTTGGATTCACGGTTGAAAATGTGGTTGCAGCGGTGAATGACGTTCTGTAAGAGCTATGAAAACTATGTCTCTCCCTTCTGTTTACATAACGGAGGGGAGAGCAACTATTTATATATTTAAGATTTTGACAAAAAATTTGGGAGTTCAATGTGACAATTAAAGTTGGCATTAATGGTTTTGGCCGTATCGGGCGTATGGCGTTTCGTGCAATCGCAAAAGATTTTGCGGATGATCTTGAAGTAGTAGCTATCAATGACCTGCTGGATAATGATTATCTGGCTTATATGCTGAAATACGACTCTGTACATGGCAACTTTGCAGGTGATGTCAGTGTTGATGGCGATACGATGACAGTTAACGGCAAGAACATTCGCCTGACGGCTGAGCGTGATCCGGCTAATTTGAACTGGTCTGAAGTGGGTGCTGATCTGGTGCTGGAATGTACCGGTTTCTTCCTGACTGAAGAAAGTTGTCAGAAGCACATCGAAGCAGGTGCTAAAAAAGTACTGATGTCTGCGCCGTCTAAAGATGGTACGCCGATGTTTGTTTATGGCGTTAACCATGAGACTTATGATAATCAGGCTATTATTTCTGCTGCTTCCTGCACCACTAACTGCCTGGCTCCGGTGGCTAAGGTGTTGAATGATAACTGGGGGATTAAGCGTGGCCTGATGACCACGGTTCATGCAGCTACTGCGACGCAAAAGACAGTTGACGGCCCGTCTATGAAAGATTGGCGTGGTGGTCGCGGTATTCTTGAAAACATTATTCCATCCTCAACCGGTGCGGCTAAAGCGGTGGGTGTTGTTATGCCGGAGCTGAAGGGCAAACTGACCGGTATGGCTTTCCGTGTACCGACTTCTGATGTATCGGTAGTGGATCTGACAGTTGAGTTGGATAAAGATGCGTCTTATGACGAAATCTGTGCAGCAATGAAAGCGGCTTCTGAGACTGAAACCGGTATCGGCGAGACCTTGGGTTATACCGAAGATAAGGTGGTGGCTACTGATTTCCGTGGTAACAGTAATTCATCTATTTTTGATGCGGGCGCTGGTATTGCACTGGATGGCACCTTTGTTAAAGTCGTTGCGTGGTATGACAATGAATACGGTTATACCTGCAATATGCTGCGCTTTGCTAAGCATGTGATGGCTTGATCGTTTAAATAAAACCCCTCTCCAACCCTCCTTTAATAAGGCGGCTACCTACACAAATTAATGGATGGTGCTTCGTAGCTTCCCCCCATCCCCAGCCCTTACCCCCACAAGGGGGGAAGGGAGTGCGGCATCAGTTCTGAATAGCAATCAGCCTGTGCTGGCAAAGTCATGTCGGCTCCTTCCCCACCTGTGGGGGAAGGTTGGGATGGGGGGTGGCGAAGCTATTAATCGATTTATAAAATTCTCAAGGAGCTTAGGCTATGTCTATCATCAAAATGACCGACCTGGATCTTGCCGGTAAACGTGTATTAATCCGTGAAGATCTGAACGTACCGGTTAAGGATGGCAAGGTAACGTCCGATGCGCGGATTCGTGCCTCATTACCCACTATTAAGCTGGCGATGGAAGCTGGCGCTAAAGTCATGCTGATGACGCATTTAGGTCGCCCGACTGAAGGTGAACCCGCTGATGAATTTTCGCTGGCACCTGTTGCAAATCATCTGTCAGAAATGCTGGGTAAAGACGTTGCATTGGTAACTGATTATCTGGGCAATGCACCGGATATGGCTGATGGTGATGTTGTCCTTTTGGAAAACGTTCGTTTCAATGTTGGTGAAAAGAAAAACGACGAAACCTTATCTAAGCAATATGCTGACTTATGTGACATTTATGTGATGGATGCTTTTGGTACAGCGCACCGTGCTCAGGCCTCTACACATGGTGCAGGACAGTTTGCACCGGTGGCTTGTGCTGGCCCGTTATTAGCGGGTGAGTTAGAAGCCTTGGTCAAGGCCCTGGACAACCCGGCGCGGCCATTGGTGGCGCTGGTGGGTGGCTCTAAGGTATCAACTAAGCTAACGGTGTTGGAATCATTATCGAAAGTGGTTGATCAGTTAATTGTCGGTGGCGGCATCGCAAATACCTTTATTGCGGCGCAAGGTCACAATGTCGGTAAGTCGTTATATGAAGCAGATCTGATTGATACCTGTAAGGCGTTGACGGCTAATGCTGAAGCGCGTGGCGGTAATATTCCGGTACCAACGGATGTGGTCTGCGGTAAAGAATTTTCTCCGGACGCGGTCGCTACTACCATGAGTGTTTCCGAAGTCAGTGATGATGACATGGTGTTTGATATTGGCCCTGACAGTGCTGCTGAGCTGGCTGAAGTGATCAAAAATGCTGGTACGATCCTCTGGAATGGCCCGGTGGGTGTTTTTGAGTTTGA
>CALHAO010000040.1 GCA_937931765.1 uncultured Thiotrichaceae bacterium | reverse complement strand
CAACTGGCGACGTCAGACCCGTTCTAAAAATGCCATTCTGATTAATGGCAAGGGACAGTATGCTGATCGTGATAAGTCATTGGCGATGCGTTCGACGGGTGACATAGAAATAGCTGAACAACGTGATGATCATATCTATATAAGAGGTGATGCCACGCTTGCGTATCAGCACTTCAACCCTGAAGTCACCGGCGTCAAACGTGAAGTGTACTTTGTGCAGGATAGCTATTTCGTCATTGTAGACAGTATTGACGCGGATGAGGCGGTTGAAATTGACTGGTTATTGCATGCTAACGGGCCTTTTGTGCTGGGTGAGAACTCATTCCGTTATAGTGGTGAGAAAGCCGGTTTTTATGGCCAGTTCCTCTGGTCAGAAGGTGGTAAGGCTGCGTTGACGCAAGAGGACGCTTTCAAGGGTATTAATCCTGATGAATATGAAGGCTTGGCGGTCAGTACCCAACTAACGGCTAAATTCCCGAAAGCCAAGCGTCACCGCATTGTCACCTTATTAGTGCCTTATCGTTTAGAAGAACCAAAGCGGATTTTCAGTTTTCTGGATGACCAGGGTTATGACTGCGATTTGTATTTTACAGATTCGGAAGAGCGTTCTTTTAAGGTTGTGGTCGAAAAACTGGCGCGTGCGCATAAGTATGATTAGTTATTTATAAAGGAGCTACAAAATGGATTTAGCAGGAAAAACAGCAATTGTCACTGGTGGTGGTCGTGATATTGGCCGCGCTTGCGTAATGCGTTTAGCAAAAGCTGGTGCTAATGTGGTTATTAATTACCATAGCAGTAGCGCGGGTGCTGACTCTGCAGTAACTGAAATTGAAGCGGCGGGTGGCAAAGCCATCGCGATGCAGGGCGACATGACCCAGCAGGCTGACGTGGATGCGCTGGTAGCAAAAACGGTTGAGACCTTTGGTGGCATTGATACCTTAATCCATGTAACCGGTGGTTTGGTGGCACGTAAAACGACGGCAGAAATGACGTTGGAGCATTGGAATAATGTTATGGCGCTTAACCTGACTTCATTGTTCATGACGGTACAGGCTTGTGTGCCACACATGACTAATGGTGGTTCTATCGTGACATTTGCTTCTCAGGCAGGTCGTGATGGTGGTGGGCCGGGTTCATCTGCTTATGCGGCATCAAAAGGTGCAGTAATGACTTACACGCGCAGTCTGGCTAAGGAATTAGGGCCGAATATACGTGTTAACTCATTGTGTCCTGGCATGATTGATACTGACTTTCACAATATTTTCACTAAAGACGAAGTGCGCGCTCATGTGGCTAATATTACGCCGCTGAAGCGTGAAGGAACTTCCGAAGATGTGGCTAATCTGGCTGTGTTCCTGGCGTCGGATGAAGCAGCATTTATTACGGGGACTAACTACGATATTAATGGTGGGTTGTTGTTCTCGTAACAATAAAGCCTTAAAAAGCACTCTTTCTATATGGTCGGGTGCTTTTTTAATTCGATTGTTCTGTTTTCCAGTGTTTTAGTTCAGAAAGCCTTAACCCATAACGCGCCAGCCCTCCCTCATATAAGCGTCTAAGCTCTTCAATAATCAACGCCTCAACATTCACTCTGTCTGTTTCATCCACTTTTTCACTAACCACTTCTTTGATAATGACTAGCGGATCTTTTTCAGGCTGAGTCACCACCATGTAAATGGTTTCCCTGATCACATTCCGGTAGCGTAATCGCAATGGATCAGGTTCGCTAAGATCTTTTTTTATTGCCAGATACTCCTGGGTTGACCGTTCATAAGCCCAGACAAAAAGGTCACGTAACAGCTCAACTCGCTCAAGTTCGTATGTTACGTCCGCTGCCCTCAACAATAATTTTATTATCCTGAATCAACTGACTTAGCCAGCGCTGTGCAGTCCTACGAGTAAGATCGGGGTGAGTGTTCAGTAGTTCAGAAATTGCGAGGCTTTGGTTAGCTTGCTTCAAGGTGTGGAGCAGGCCGTTGACAGTTGTCATGGTATGGCATAATTAAATTTTAAGTGTCACTATTATGGCGCGATTAGTCGTGAGCTGTCACTTAAGATGGCACTATATTTAGTAATTGTGCCATTTTTCTGAGAAATAGTATCACTCTGTTACCTACTGATAACATTGGCCAGCCACAGACTGTGACTGACCAATTTAGTACAGTTTTCTAGCCGCCAATCACACTTCAGGGCTAGCCTTAATTTTATGGATACTCAGGTCAGCGCCTTCATATTCCTCTTCCTGAGTCAGGCGAATACCAACAGTCTTTTTCAGCACACCATAAACAATGAATCCGGCAGCAGTCGCAACGGTGATGCCCATCACTGTACCAGCCAGCTGCGCCATGAAGCTAACACCGCCCATGCCACCAAGAGCTTCCAGGCCAAAGATGCCTGCCGCGATTCCACCCCATGCACCACAAATACCGTGCAGTGGCCAGACACCCAGCACATCATCGATTTTCCACTTATTCTGTGTTGCGGTGAATGCCCAGACGAATAGCACGCCAGCAATAATACCGGTGAGTAATGCGCCGATAGGGTGCATTAAATCCGAACCAGCACACACAGCAACTAATCCAGCTAATGGCCCGTTATGTACGAAACCAGGGTCATTTTTGCCGACGAAGACTGCCGCGAGAATACCGCCAACCATTGCCATTAGTGAGTTGATAGCGACCAGACCGCTGATGCCTTCAATGGCTTGTGCTGACACTACATTAAAGCCGAACCAGCCTACGCTCAGTGTCCATGCACCCAATGCAAGAAACGGAATACTGGATGGCGGGTGTGCAGATGAGATTTGGCCTTTCTTGTTATAGCGGCCATGTCGTGCGCCTAATAAAATCACCGCACCTAAGGCAATCCAGCCGCCCATAGCATGAACTACAATAGAACCGGCGAAGTCATGGAATTCTGCACCGAACACCTCACTAAACATGTCCTGTATACCGAAGGCACCATTCCAGACAATGCCTTCAAACAATGGATATATCAGAGCAACCAGAATAAAAGTAGCGAACATTTGTGGATAAAATTTGGCGCGTTCTGCGATACCACCGGAAACAATCGCTGGGATAGCCGCTGCAAAAGTCAACAGAAAGAAGAATTTGACTAATTCATAGCCGCTTTTCTCAGCCAGAATGGACGCGCTTTCAAAAAAGCCGACCTGATAAGCGACGTAATAACCAATGAAAAAGTAGGCAATGGTGGAGACTGCGAAGTCTGCGATAATTTTTACTAGTGCATTAACCTGATTCTTGTGGCGTACCGTACCGACTTCGAGAAATGCAAAGCCCGCATGCATGGCTAGTACCATGACTGCGCCAATCAGGACAAACAGGGTGTCTAATGCAGATGTGAGTTGTTCCATGTGCCGACCTTAAGATGCTTGAAAAATCGGGCTATCATAACGATTGGATTAATCTTGCCTAGCCCCTTTCTGCACAATAATGGTGATTTATTCTTATAAAGTGACGGGGAGTCATAAACTAACCATAAATAATCACCATTATTGTGCGTTAGTAAAAAAAGCACTTATTTTGTGAATCTATTGCACTACTATGGTGCGCAAAGTTGAGTAATGTGAAAATGCCCGATTAGCTCATGAAATCCATCGTTGGTGTTAATTGATTTTCTATGTGGGTAGAAAGTTTTATACTGTGCGGAATTGAGTGCCATACTTGTTTGATGTGTCAAAAACCGGAATAAATGATGACTGTAAAACCCCGTAACTACATTTCAGTAGCTTCTATTGCCTTATTTTTGGGCGGACTGCTGTGGATTGCTGCCTTTTGGTTTCCTGTTTTTAAAACAGTAGAGCGTGAAATAGCGGGCTACTGGGTTTTTGTCAGTGGCTGGATGGGGTTTGTTGTCTTCCAGTTCGCCTGGTACGCGAATCTACTATTATTGATCGCGGTCATCCTTATGTACACCGCACCGGTGCGGGCGACTGTATTTGCGGCTGTGGGTTTATTGGTGGCGACGCAGGCATTCTGGTTTGATGTGCTACCGGAAACGACAGAAAGTGTGGTGATTACCGCGAAAGGCCTTGGGTTTTGGCTCTGGTATGCCGGTATTTTTCTGATGAGTGTTGGCGTGTTCTTCTGCCTGGATTCAGATGAGGTGAATGATGTTATTGAGACGCCAGAGACGGACGCTGATACAAGGCCTTTGCACACAAGGGTAGTCATCAATTTATCAGAAGAACAAGCTGTCCAGGCAGAGGCACAGGTAGAAGCAGTGAGTCAGCCTGATTATAATCCGTTTATTGCGACTGAGGTTGAACCGGTTGAAAAGCAGGTTGTGGAAGAAACGCTGCCACCTCGGCCGCCGCTGCCTGGCATCAGTAATCCTTTTTATACCGACGATGCGGCATCCATTGCCCCGGCTGTTGCAGTCGCAGAAACAAACTTAGCTGAAGTTAAACCTGAGGCGGAGATAGCGCTTGAGCCAGAATCCGAACTGGTTGAGAGCAAAGCAGAAGAGGCGCTTCCAGTTGCAGCAGTACCTGAGCCATTCGTGCTGAATAAGACAGATGAGGAGCTTGAGGCGACAGTTCCGGTAGTTACTTCGATCTTACAAGACGCTGTGTTTCCGGAAATAAAAAAGCCGGAGCGATAAATAATCAATAACTCCGGCTTTCCTGAAACAGTGTGGAACGTGACCAATTTACCTGAAGATTAAAACTCTTCGCCGGTCGCGCCCTGTTCCATAATGGCAGTGATTATTTCCTGCACACCGACCGCTTCTGCGTGAAGCGCTTCCGGCAGAGGCTTGCCGCCATAAATCATCATGTCCATATTGAGTGAGTACAATTGCAGTTTGCCCTGTTTGTCTTCAATCAATGCGATACGGCAAGGCAGGTAAGCAGAGAATGCATCACTGAAATCGACCATGCGCATCGCTGTTTGCGGATTGCAGAACTGGTAGATTTTCAGGAAACGTTGCTCTTCACCAGTTTCTAAAGCCACCTGATCAGACAAGGGTAACTCGCCGACACCTTTGATGTTCATTTCATTAGCTTTGAACTTCATTGCCGTTTCAACTTCTTCCCAGGTCACGCCATCGTCAACCGGGTAAGTGACCACGGTTGCATCGGCGCTATTACCGCTGGTTTTCAGTTTCTGCCACATTTCTTTGTAGACATCTTTGGCTTTCGGATCAAGTTCATCCAATGCAGCCATTTCTTCCTTCATGCCGCCCGCCTGGCTAATCATATCGCCATATTGCGTGTAAGCATAAGCACCACCAATAATGGCAATCAAGCCAATCAGCGCGAGTATATTGCGTATAAACCCCATGTTAAGTCTCCGGGTTAATGAAACGTTATTAACAAGAAAACAACGGTGTTTTATTGTGTGTCGATATTTTTCATCAGGCCAAAGGACTTTACAAAAGGCCCGGCCATCTTAGGATTTTTGACCATTGCGCCGTAATCGCCGCTTTTGAATTTCAGTTTGCCGGTGGTGTAAGCCATACCCATACCGGTTAGGCCAATACCTTTTGAAACCCATTTCATCCAGTCCTTGCGGGCTGCCCTCATGTCCCAGTCAGGTGTTTCACCGTTGTAGTCACCCGCACGTATACATTCGCCGTTCTCTACAACGAATACGCCACGCGGCTGGTCTTCATCTTTGAATCCACAGGTAATAATTGAATTGAACCCAATCTCAGCCAGCTTGTCTTTAACATCAGGCTCGCTGTTCCATTGATCTTTAAGTTCATTCATCCAGTCACCAGAAAATAGTTCAGGCATAGTCTTCCTCTCATAATGTGAACAATTAATCGTTAATAGTAAGTTGTTAAGCGGTGTTATATCCTTCCCCACACTGTTTCGCAACGTTTTAAGTCGGGTATAATTTTAATGAAAAACGCTTATCGTACAACTCTGATGGCATGTGTAGCATTAGCTTTCACCGCAACATTGCAAGCCGCAGAAGACAACGAAACACCTGAAGAGGCGTTGTCCGTTAGTGTCATTGTGCTCAGCAAAGTTGCCATTCCGGTCGAGCGGGATGTGGAAGCAAAGCTCATCAGTCCTAATGATACACCAGTAAGCCCCGAATTGGCGGCGAAGGTGCTTAAAATTGAGGCAGATGTGGGTGATGAGGTTCAGGAGGGCGATGTGCTGGCGCGTCTTGACTGCCGTGATTATGATGTAAAACTACGCCAGGCGGCAGCCGGTGTATCCACAGTTAAAGCCCGTATTAAAGCAACTGCGGCGCGTGTTGGGGCGGCGGAATCCCGCGTTGGTGCTGCCGGATCACGTGTCAGCGCCGCAGGTTCACGTGTCGGTGCGACAGGGTCGCAGGTGAATGCCGCCGCATCCAGAGTGCATGCAGCCGTTTCGCGGGTGAAGGCAGCAGAGGCTGGTATTCAGGCGGCTACTGCACGTATGCAATCCATCGGAACTGGTATTAACACAGCAAAATCCCGTGTGAATACTGCTAAGGCACAAGCCAATGCGGCCCGGGCGCGCATCCCGTCTGCACAGGCGCAGTTCAAGCTGGCACAGTCTGAGCTAAATCGTAACCGTCAGTTACGTAATAAAAAATTAATCCCTGTCAATGTATTGGATCAGGCACAGGCAACTTTCAATTCGGCACAAAGCAATTTATCAGCAGCGCAGGCGGATTATGCCGCCGCTCAGGCTGCCGTTTCTACCGCAAACGAAGAAATCAATGCCGCCGCTGCCAACCTGCAGGCCGGGAAGGCGGATGTCGCGTCCAGCCGGGCGAACGTAGAAACAGTCAAAGCTGAGTTGGGTAGTTCAAAAGCAGATTTGGGCACCGCAAAAGCCAATATGGGTACGACAAAAGCCGACATGGAAACGGCAAAAGCCGAAGTGGAAACTGCCAGGGCCGATTTGGAAGGTGCAAAAGCTGACTTGTTAATAGTAGAAACCGAGCTGGAGAATGCGTTGGCTCAACAAGAAGCAGCTGAGGTAGTGACAGGACGTTGTTTAGTGAAAGCACCTTTTGATGGACAGATTACACAGCGGCAATTTCAACTGGGTCAGATTAGCTCGCCTGGCATGGCTGCTTTCCAATTGTTGCAGCATCAGGGGCTGGAGGTGATTGCTCAGCTTGCTCCGGATGAAGTGCGTGATCAGGAGCAGGGTGAGAAAGTACGTTTTGTCAGTGATGGCGTTGAATTGGAGGTTGAGCGTCGTGCTGTCGTGGCTCAGGTCGCTAGCGATAGTGGTACACAAGAAGTGCGTTACCGTGTGAATAGTGCACACGATTTGCCGGTGGGCAAAACCGGGCGGGTGCGTTGGCAGGGTAAATTGCCTGCGATTCCACCGGATTGGTTATTGCGCCGTGAAGGTGGACTGGGCTTGATGCTGGCTGTTGATGGCAAAGCGGAATTCTATCCGTTGAAAAATGCCAGGGAAGGGCAGGCCACACTGATTGATCTTCCGGATAATACTTTGTTGATTGATGCCAATCGTCTGCGGGCGCGTAACGGGCAGAAAATTCAGCAAGCGGGTGAGTAGTTGTTATGTATAAGCGTCTGTTACAGAATCACGTCTTAGCAAACCTGACCTTTATCCTGGTATTGGTGATTGGTTTTCTGGCTTATGGCTCGATGCCGCGCCAGCAAGATCCGACCATTAACTTTAACTGGATTTCTATAGTTACCATCTTGCCGGGGGCGAGCGCTGAGGACGTGGAGAAACGGGTGACCGACCCGATGGAAGATGCCATTCGCGGCATTTCTGATATTAAATTTGCCTCCAGTAATAGCCGGGAAAATATCTCAAGCCTGCTTATTCGTTTTACCGATATTGATTCGAGGACGTTTGATAAACGCATCGCTGATTTGCGCCGTGAAATCCAGAATGTAGAAAGTACCTTGCCCGCTGAGGCCCTTGAATCGCAGATCATTGAAATCACTACGGCTAACGCCTTTCCGGCAGCGATGATTGCGGTGCAGGCTGTGGGCGATGATGAAAATTTACGAATTCAGGCGCGTAATGTCACTAAAGCATTGGAGCAAATTAAAGGCGTTGATCGTGTCGATACTGTGGCGCTGGATGATCCTGAAATCAATGTGAAGTTCGATACTGATGCACTGGAAGCCTTGGGCTTAGTGCCGGGGCAATTGGCCGATACTATTAATGCCTGGTTTCAGGATTTGTCCGCCGGTACCCTGGATTTGAAAAGTCAGAGCTGGTTAGTGCGCTTAGTAGGCAAAACCAGTGATCCCGCTGCTTTAGCTGAATTGCCTATTCCGGGTTTGTCGGGTGAAATTCCCTTGTCGCGTATTGCCACCATTGAGCGCACGCGAGAAAAAGCTAGCCAGGAAGTGCGCTTAGAAGGCGAGCCTGCGGTGATGATGGCGATTATGAAGACGGAATCAGCCAATATCCTGGATTTGGTTGAAGAGCTGAAAGTTTATATCACTGAACGCAATACCCGTATTGAATCAACCGGCGTCAAGTTGGTGCTGGTGGATGATCAGACTATTCCGACCCGTGAAGCGATCAGAATCATGGAAGGTAACGCCCTGATTGGCCTATTGCTGGTACTGTTGGTGGCCTGGTTGTTTTTAGGTGTACGGATTGCGATTCTAACAGCGATTGCGATTCCGTTCATTTTGGCGGGCACCTTCTGGGTCTTATCATCCATTGGTGAGACACTGAATGTTACGGTGTTGTTAGGCGTAGTGATTGTGCTGGGTATGTTGGTGGATGATGCTGTGGTGGTGGTGGAATCTATTTACTACCGGCTACAAAGGGGTATGCAGCCCTTAGAAGCGGCTGTTGAAGCGGTGGGTGAGGTGGCTTTGCCGGTGACAACGGCGGTATTGACGACCATTGCTGCTTTTATGCCATTGATGTTATTGCCCGGCATTCTGGGTGACTTCATGCGGGTTATTCCAATGGTGGTGTCGATTGCGCTGGCGATTAGTCTGGTTGAGGCCTTTTGGATGTTGCCCGCCCATGTTGGTGTGGCGAAGGTGGATTTTAAGAATCCCGGACGCATTCAGAAGACACGTGAACGCGCAACGCATTGGATACAGCTAAAATACTCCCGCTTACTACTTAAAGCATTGCGTTGGCCCAAGCTCACTTTGTTTACCATTATCATGCTGTTTATGGGTTCGATTGGTATCGTTGGTGCCGGATTAATTCCGATTAATTTCTTCGCGTCAGACAGTCTGCGTTTATTTTACGTCAATATTGAAATGCCCAGTTCTACGCCACTGGATACCACCATCAGAAAGACTATGGAGGTTGAGGCACAAATTAATCAAAACGTGGAGCCGAATGACCTGCGTTCTGTATTGTCCTATTCAGGCATGATGTTTACTGAAACTGAGCCATTATATGGTGAGCGTTACGGCCAGATTGTAGTCAGTCTGAAGCCGGTTTCGGAAGGCTCGCGGGCAGTGAAAACCATTATTGAGGGCATGCGTAAAGATGTCACTAGCGTGCTTGGGCCGGTTAATATCAGCTTCCTTGAAATGGCGGGTGGGCCACCCACAGCCAAGCCGATTAGCGTGAAAGTCAGAGGTGATGATTTCACGGAAATTCAGGGGGCGACGGATGTCTTGAAAGATATTTTAGAACGTCACCCCGGCATTGAGGACGTCAGCGATGATGCCAGTCCGGGGCGTATGGAAATGACTTTGCAACTGCGCCATGATGTGATACGGCGCTCGGGCATTTCGCCGCTGGATGTGATACGCACATTGAGGTTATTGGTCGATGGTGAAGTGGTCGCTGATATGCAGGATCAGGGTGAGAAAGTAGAGGTGAGGATCAAGGCTGATCACAGTGGCCTGACCGCCGTGACTGATTTACTGGACTTTCGTATGCCGTTGCCACGTGGTGGTAGTATGCCTTTGCGTGATCTGGTTTCTGAAGAGCGTAATGTGTCATTGGGTAATATCCGCCATTATAGTTTCCGGCGTGCGATAACGTTGGAAGCAGGCTTGGTTGAGCGGAAAGATGCCCCATTTTACGAGTGCCGTGTGCAGCCCGTCATGGAAAAAACCGAGCCGGATTATAATCTTTGTGCCATTGATACCGTGCAGGCTAACGCTATGTTGTCAGCAGAGTGGGAGAAGTATAAAAATGACTTCCCGAATATTGATCTGGATTTCACGGGTCAGTTGGACGACATCAATGAAAGTATGGATGCTATTGGTGTGTTATTCCTGTTTGGTGTGGGTTTGATGTACCTGATTCTGGGCACGCAGTTTGGCAGTTATTGGCAGCCGTTAATGATTCTTTTCACGGTGCCGATGGCCTTTACCGGTGTGGTATTTGGGTTGTTGGTGACGCAGAATCCATTGAGTTTATATACGCTTTACGGTGTGGTCGCGTTGGCGGGTATTGCGGTAAATGCGGCGATCGTGCTTATATCTGCGGCGAATGACCGGGTAAAGAACGGTATGAGCGTTTTACACGCTACGGTGTATGCGGCACGTCGACGAGTGATTCCTATCCTGATTACGACGTTAACGACTATTGCCGGACTGTTTTCATTAGCGACCGGACTCGGTGGTCAGTCGTTGATCTGGGGGCCGGTGGCTACAGCGATTGTCTGGGGTGTTGGGTTTTCTACTGTACTGACCTTGTTTGCAGTGCCGGTTTTGTATCGATTGTCTAGCCGGAAGCGGAAGAAAAGGCGGTGGTTTTTTGGCAGGAAAAAGCCTGAAGTATTGTCTGAGGCCTGATTTGCTTTAGCGCGGCAATTAAGTAAGTTATCCTTTTGCACCATTATCAAAACCGAGAGAGTATTCTATGAGTTACTTGGAAAGCAAAGCTGTGCGCGTAACACCTCATCCAAAGCCATTGGTCGGCTCAGTGACATTGCCCGGCTCAAAGTCAATTACCAACCGCGCCTTGTTGCTGGCTGGCCTGGCATCCGGTGAGAGCCGTTTGACGGGGGCGCTGTCATCAGACGATACCAAGTACATGGCTGAAGCCCTGCGCCAGCTAGGTGTGGAAGTAACTCAGTTATCCGCCACTGAATTCGTCGTTAACGGCAAGGGTACTTTACAGCTTTCAGTAGCGCCTTTGTTTCTGGGTAATGCGGGTACTGCCACGCGTTTTTTAACGGCTGCGGCGCTGCTGGTTAAGGGCGAGACGGTAGTGGACGGTGATGAGCACATGCGCAAACGTCCCATTAGTGGCCTGACGGATACGCTGCGTGAGATGGGTGTTAATGTGGTTGATACCGATGGTTGTCCGCCTGTGACACTGACGAGTAATGGTGTGTTTCCACAGCAGCAAGTGAGCGTGGACGGTAGTTTGTCCAGCCAATATATTTCAGCGATTCTGATGGCAGCAGCAGCTAATGATCAGCCGGTCACTATCAAACTTAAAGACCCAAATATTGATGCACGGGGCTATATAGACATCACGCTGGCGGTAATGGAACGGTTTGGTGCGAAGATCATTGAGCCGGTGGTGGGCACATGGCAGGTTGAAGCTACTGGTTACACAGCAGCGGATTATCCAGTGGAGCCTGATGCTTCAGCAGCGACTTATCACTGGGCAGCGGAGCAGTTAACCCAAGGTAAAATCGATTTGGGTGTTGATCCATCCACGCTTACGCAGCCGGATGCTAAGGCTTATGAAGTGATGCAATTATTCCCGAATATGCCGGGAGAAATTGATGGTTCACAAATGCAGGAT
>CALHAO010000039.1 GCA_937931765.1 uncultured Thiotrichaceae bacterium | reverse complement strand
TTCTGTTTATCTGTCATAAAAGGTCTCCTCCTGTTATTGATACATCTGGTGTTTATTGTACCGGATCAGCCGGGCATTAGCGTACACTCTTGCTTTCTTTCAGGGGGCAGACCCTATAAAATTTACCTTCCTAACTATGAGCCGAGTCCGCTATGTACGAACAAGCATCCCATTCTCTACTTAATAAAATCCTGGCCGAGTTAGATCATGATTTTGGCAAAGCCGAAGCCCAACCTTTTCACACGCGACTCGGCGCTAATTTCTATTCGGTTTATAAGTTATTTCATACCTTCTACGGTCACCGTGCTGACTTCGAGACACAACTGAAGCAGTTGGTCGCAGTGATGGCGGAGCAATACAGTGCGCGCAGTCCGGCGCTAAGGCAAAGTGATCTGAAACGTGAGCAGGATGCCAACTGGTTTTTGAGCCAGCAATGGGTCGGCATGGCGCTGTATACGGACGGGTTTGCTAAAGACCTCAAAGGCTTAAAAAAACGTATCGACTACTTTCAGGAGTTGGGCGTGAATCTGGTGCACCTGATGCCGATGATGGAATGCCCGAAAGCTGCCAGTGATGGGGGGTATGCGGTTAGTGATTTCTGCCGGATTGATGAACGTTTTGGCACATTAAAAGATTTGCAGGCAATCGCAAAAACCTTACACCAACAGGATGCGCTGTTAACGATGGATGTGGTGTTAAATCACACGTCTGATGAGCATGAATGGGCGCAAAAAGCTCAGCAGGGCGACGCTAAGTTTCAGGATTATTATTACACCTTCGATAACCGCGATATTCCGGATCAGTATGATCAGAGCATGTTGGAAATTTTCCCCGATAATGCACCGGGTAATTTCACCTGGAATGAGCCGATGGGTAAATGGGTGATGACGGTCTTTAATACTTATCAATGGGATCTGAATTACACCAATCCGGCGGTGTTTATCGAAATCGTCAATGTGGTGCTGTTCTGGGCGAATCAGGGGGCAGATATTCTGCGTTTGGATGCGGTGGCGTTTTTGTGGAAAAAAATTGGCAGTGTCAGTCAGAATGAACAGGAAGCTCACTTGATTCTGCAAATGCTTAAGGATTGTTGTCAGATCACCGCGCCGGGTACTTTGTTTATTGCTGAAGCCATTGTCGCACCACAGGAAATCATCCGTTATTTCGGGGGCGCGGGTGTTGCGGATAAAGAATGTGAGATTGCTTATAACGCCACTTATATGGCGCTGCTGTGGGATGCGGTGGCGACTAAAAATACGCGCCTGCTGAATCAGAGCCTGCGGAATTTGCCCGCTAAACCAGCGCAAACCACCTGGCTGAATTACGTGCGTTGCCATGATGATATTGGCCTTGGTTATGATGATAACGATATCAGAGGGGCAGGGTATGAAGCCTTGGGGCATCGGCGTTTTCTGGTTGATTATTTTACGGGGGCGTTTGAAGGTTCTACGGCGCGTGGCCTGCCATTTGGTTATAACGAGAAGACGGGCGACACCCGCATTTCCGGCTCGCTGGCGGCGCTGATCGGATTGGAAGCCGCTTTGGAGGCTGATGACGCGGAAGCTATCGATAGTGCCATAGAAAAAATATTGTTATTGCATGCGATGATTCTGTCGTATGGCGGTATCCCGTTATTTTATTATGGTGATGAGTTGGGCACGGTGAATGACAGCAGTTACCTTGATGATCCGGCTAAGGCTGATGATAATCGCTGGGCGCATCGTCCGCGTATTGACTGGGATCGGGCGGAACAGCGGCATGTTAGCGGCACTATAGAGAATCGTTTGTTCACTGCGTTGCAGAAGATGATCGCGGTGCGTAAGGAAACACCGGTTTTTGCTGATTTTAATAACCGTGATTTGTTATCGGTGTCTAATCCACACCTGTTTATATTTAGCCGCTATGACAATGATCATTCTGAGGATAAGGTGTTGGTGGTGGCGAATTTTTCTGATACGCCGCAAACCCTTTATTTTCATGAAGTGCGTCATTCGCATTTCGACTTTGCTGCGGCGCTGGATTTATATTCAGGGGAGGAACCGGAGATGCTTTATGATCGTTTGGTGGTGCCGCCTAACCGGTTTTATTGGTTGAAGGTGAGTGACGGTCAGCGTCATGGATAACAATATAGCGAATACAGCTTTGAATGCTCAGGTACTACGTCCGGACCTTGATCGGTCAGCCTTAAAGTCGCGTATTGTTCACCTTGGTTTTGGCGCGTTTCATCGTGCGCATCAGGCGCTCTACACCAGTGAGATGCTGGAAAAAACAGGTTCGGACTGGGGCATTTGTGAGATCAGTTTATTTGGTGACAAGCTTATCCGGCAGCTGCGTAAACAAGACCATCTGTACTCTGTGCTGGAGAAAGGTGCTGATGCCACCACCGCAAAAATAAGTGGTGCCGTGGTCGAATCGGTACACCCTAAACTGGATGGCACGCAGGCCGTGCTGGATAAAATGGCAGAACCTCAGGTCGCCATTATCTCGTTAACTATCACCGAAAAAGGTTACTGCGCTGATTTAAGCACAGGCCGCTTAGACCTTAATAATGCGCTCATCGTGGCGGATCTGGTGGAACCACACAAGCCTAAGTCAGCCATTGGGTATTTGGTTGAAGCACTGCGGCTGCGCAAAGACGCCGCTCTCCGGCCATTTACGGTGATGTCCTGCGATAATGTGCCGGATAATAGCCGTGTTGCCCGGCAGGTTATCCTTGATTATGCCAATCAACTGGATGCGGAGCTGGGTCAATGGATTGAGCAGAATGTCACCTTCCCCTGTACGATGGTTGATCGTATTGTTCCTGCCATCACCGATGAGAGTCTGGCTGAATTAACAGCGCACCTTGGTGTGGAAGATCCCTGCGGTATTGTTTGTGAATCATTCACTCAGTGGGTTATTGAAGATAATTTTGTCAATGGCAGGCCCGAATGGGATGTGGTGGGCGCAACCTTTGTGGAAGATGTCCGGCCCTTTGAGAACATGAAGCTGCGCATGCTCAATGGCAGCCACTCGTTTCTGGCTTATCTAGGTTATCTGGCCGGTTACCGCTATATTTATGAAACAATGGCTGATGAAGCCTTCCGGGCCGCTGCTTTCAGCTTGATGACAGAAGAGCAGGCCAGCACCTTATCCATGCCGGAAGGCACTGATCTGGCTGAGTATGCTGACCTGCTGATTGCCCGCTTTTCAAATGCTAGTATCAAGCATGAGACGTGGCAGATCGCCACTGATGGCAGTCAGAAATTACCGCAACGACTGTGTGAATCACTGCGCTTCCATCTGGACAATGGTACACCTGCACCCTGGTTGATTCTGGGTATCGCGGGTTGGATGGTTTACGTTGGTGAACGCGATGAAAAAGGCGAGGAAATCGTTGTCAATGATCCGATGCTGGAACAGATCCGGGTGGCTTATCAGGGTGCAGACACGGCAGAAGAAATTGTT
>CALHAO010000038.1 GCA_937931765.1 uncultured Thiotrichaceae bacterium | reverse complement strand
CCAGTATCAATATATTTTAAAATAATCTGTTCATGGAAATTTTCAGGTTCTTTTTTTAAAGTAGCTATTTCACTGGAAATTTCATCTTTTTGGGCTTCTAATAACTCAATTAATTCAGCGATATTGTTATACGGTTTCATTAAGGTTTGACTCTTTTCAGGGGAGTTGCGGTGCTGTAAAAAGCAGTGTGACTTAATGTTTATCATAACAAGAAACGTAAGCCACCCACAATTCGAAAATCCAAAGTCAGCATCTTCCGGGAATGTGAGTTCTGACAACAGCCGGAGCTTTGAACGCTTACACAGCCAAGGTACTGAAAAGCTGCTAATTGCATGTGTACACGAGGATTTTGATAGTGATTTTCCAACAGAGGGCTTTCGCCAAGCTTTCTACCAGTCATACCCACGCAAATGAGGCGTATTGTCGTCGGCTGTTGATTGTCTTGTAGCCTTCGAGGGGTTCGAATGGTGAGTCACCTCATCTGAAAAATTTATTAAATAAGCTGATTTATGTGATCATGTCAGATGGATACCTTGAGGCGTTTGATACACCTCTTCCTAATGGAAACTCGCATGATAATCAATAAAAAATCCCTCCCCTCAATAGTGACTGTTTGTGCAACGACTTGTTTTCTTATGGCCGGTGTATGGTTACTTTTGGCCAAAACAGTCGATAAAGTAGTCCAGAAGGAAGCCGAAACAGTAGCCATACATTGGGTTAGCTACTTTTATGCTCACCTCGATGATATTGAAACTCTCATAGCACAGGGTGTGCCTAACCAAAAGCAGTCAGCGGTGATCGATAGAGCTGTCGGTTTCGGTGAGGTATTTCTCTTTAAACTCTTTCGTCCTGATGGGTTAATGTCAATTAATTCTGATGAATATAAGATTTTACAAGATGGTGAATCTCCGATGGAGGAAAATGAGAAGGCACGCCATGTTTTCAGCACTGGGATCAGTAATATTTCAATAAAAGATGGTCGGCAAAAGGCCAATCGACCGGATGTATATGTGGAAGCTTATGTTCCAATAACAGATAAATCAGGGAAGCGAATTGGTGCCGCAGAAGTTTATGTTGACCAAACAGAGATTGTAGCTTCTCTTAAAGATAGCTTTTATTGGATTGCACTGTTTTTACCTGCTATCAGCGCGATTTTCTTCTTGTTACCCGCACTTGCAATGCTCAGAGAGAGTGCCACTGCGAAAACGGCTAAAGCTGAAGCTGAGGAATTAGCAAATTTTGATGCTCTGACCGGGCTGTATAACCGCCGTTCTTTCAGCCATTCTGCTGAAACGTATTTCAAAGATTATAGTTCGATTGGCACTTTGTTTATTGATGTTGATGACTTCAAACGGATCAATGATGAACATGGGCATGATGGAGGCGACGCTTTCCTACGCAGTGTTGGTCATACGCTTAAACGTCAGTTAGGTGAAGATGCGATTTGTTCCCGGTTTGGCGGTGATGAATTTGTAGCCTGTGTTGGCGATGTCACGCCAGGTGAGTTGCAATTGATAGCTCAAGACGTGCTAGTAAGTATAGCTAAAGGCATGTCTCATCGCGGCCAGATCATTATTGGTCATGTTAGTATCGGTTTGAATATCGCCAGTAGTGACGAACCTTTATCTGATATGTTGCATGCTGCTGATACCGCACTTTACAAATCTAAAAACGAAGGCAAAAACACCATTACTTTTTTCTCAGATGATTTGAGCAATGAGCTTAAACGTCAGCAGAAACTAGAGAAATTGCTGAATAAGGCTGTTGACGGCACTGGGTTAGAAATATTTTTCCAACCAATAAATCAACCAGAAACGCAGAAAATTCTAGGGTTCGAAGCATTATTGCGCCTCAGAGATGAACAAGGCACGATGATTTCTCCTGACGAG
Organism: uncultured Thiotrichaceae bacterium; assembly: GCA_937931765.1. Classification (GTDB taxonomy): domain Bacteria; phylum Pseudomonadota; class Gammaproteobacteria; order Thiotrichales; family Thiotrichaceae; genus Thiolinea. The sequence continues at coordinate 621 of CALHAO010000038.1, read as the reverse complement.
TTTATCCCACTGGCTGAACGCATGAGGTTGATAGATGACATTGGCAAGTGGGTGTTGTGCGAAGCCGTGAAAACAGCTAAAGGATGGTCGAAAGATACGTTTATATCAGTAAACCTATCCGCGATTCAGTTTGAGCAAGGCGATCTGCCTGATTTTATAAAAGACCTGCTTTCTGAGCACAGTTTTCCTGCTGGTCGGCTTGAAGTGGAAGTCACTGAGAGTCTGCTGATTAAGGATGATGGCTCGACACAAAAGCAACTGGCTGTGATTAAAAGCATGGGCGTTTCTATTGCTATGGATGATTTTGGAACCGGATATTCCAGCCTTGGCTATCTATGGAAATATGGGTTTGATAAGCTTAAAATTGATCGCTCGTTCCTGTTAGGTTACGACCAAGATCCGAAAAAGCTGGAAAAAATTATTGGATCAGTAGTCGACCTGGGGCATTGTATTGATATGCATGTGACGATAGAAGGGGTTGAAAGCGATGAGCATATCAATATTTTAAAAGGGATGGGATGTGATCAATTCCAAGGTTACTATTTCGGAAAACCTATGCCTCTTGCTAATGCTCAGCGTATGATGAGGATGTCATGAAAGCTCGTACAGTTTCTGGGGCTG
>CALHAO010000037.1 GCA_937931765.1 uncultured Thiotrichaceae bacterium | reverse complement strand
GAATAACCGGCTATCCTTCGTGTATCGGTAGCTAAAAATAAATTTTGTGCGCTGAACTACGCTTGTGTTTATACAATTGCCACAAACCATAGCGACCCTTGTACAAATGCGGACTAGAAAAATGTGGAAGTTTAAGCTTATCACGCTTGCAGGTTGCCTGATTTTGGGAACATCGTTTCCTGCATTGGCGACTGAAAAAGATCCAAAGCATCAGGAAGCAACTCAGACACAAGAAAATGTCATTGCTGAGTTTTTCAGGTTTGCTTCTGATAGAAAACAGGCCATCAAATTAGGCGTAATAGATTCAAATGCAGATGGTAATAAGCCTGAAAAAATCCCGCCTGAAATGTTTGCAGCTATTATGGAAAGTCCTGGGTTGGAAACAGGAGAAGGCTTTCGCGCCCCATTGAACCTTAAGTCAAGTGATGCAGATTGTCAGCTATTTGGGCTTAATATTCAGCTCAGTAACCGCCCTGATACTAAACAATGGTTAGTCGCCCCGTTACCTCCTTGCGGAAAATACAAACATTCACGGCTGAACTCACCATTCTGGCTGGTCGAACAAAGAAAAGAAGAAAGCCCTAAGGTATTACTGGCCTATCGTGCATACACGCTAAGTACACTCACTCAAAAACATGAAGCATATGCCGACATCCTCATTACCTATCAATCACTGGATGGTAACGACATTGATATTAACTGGCGCTATCAGGGACAAGAGTACGCCTACCATGCCAGTCGCTGTTCTAACTTAAGCCCGGTGGATGTGGATGAACCGGTCTTTTTTACAAATTGCGCACCCGTAGAACATTGGTCTGTTCAGGCAGAGCGCGAAACCGGCTCATAAATAGCTGCCTCAAGTTCAGTAACCGCCTGATGATAAGTTACCTTATCACCGAAGTGCTGCGTGATAATTTCTTTAAGGCCACCTAATTTATCAAAAGGCGTGATTTTCAGCACACTGATATTCTCAATCTCATGCACACCTTCATCCGCGTACTTATCCAGCAAAGCCTCTAACACTTGCTTTGCTGTGCCGGAATATTTCGAGAAATAATCACGCTTTTTCACCTGCTCAGCACGTTCTTTACGGGTCAACGGCGGCTGATCATACACCACATGGCAAATCATATCGAAGGGATCTAAATCTTTGCCGACTTCTTCCACTAACGCCTCCCAGATCACGCCCTGTTGCGCCAGTTCGTCAATAATCACCTGCTTGCGCTCAGCCACTTGCCATCTCTTCACAAAGTCATCCAGCGAGGTATAACGCTTCTCCAGTTTGTTGCGGGTGTAATCCTTGAACGACTCTGTAATCAGTTCGCCATCATTGCCATAATATTGCACGCGCTCGGCGGAAATACTGACCTCGACGCCGTTGACATGAAACTTGCGCACCGGCTTGTCCGTTACAGCGTATTTGCCCGCGCCACCATCAGTCACCGCGCCCGGCTCAAGCTCTTCGCCCTGATTATTGGAAGTAACTTCAGCACCATCCGGACTATCTGCCTCATCTTCCGCAAAAGTCCGGCCCGCCGCAATATCAGATGCTTTCTTCACATAGACCTTTTCCGGCGGGCCATCAAATTTATCATCCCGGAACAGTTCGGTCGCGCCTTTAAAATCCAGGATGGTGAACCACAGTTTGTTGAATTTCTCTTCGATGCGGGTGCCGCGCCCGATTATCTGCTTGAACTTGGTCATCGACTGAATATTCTGATCCAGCACCACTAACTTACAGGTCTTGGCGTTCACTCCCGTGGTCATCAATTCCGAGGTGGTCACGATCACCGGATAAGCTTTTTTGGAATTAATGAAATTATACAACTGCGCCTTACCCAGCAAATCATCACCGGTAATTTTCATCACGTATTTATCGTTTTTAAGCACCTGTTCCGGATTACAGTTCACCAGATCACGGCGCATCCGGTCGGCATGGTCGATGTCATTACAAAACACAATGGTCTTCGCCATCGGATCAGTTTGCTTGAGGTAGCGGCTAATGGTTTCAGCGACTAACTGAGTACGCTCATCAATCACCAAAGCACGGTCATAATCCTTTTGATTGTAATCACGTTGCTCAAGCGCATGACCATATTTATCAACCTGTCCGGCTTCGGGTGTCCAGCCATGTTGGTCAATATCCAGATCCACCCGGATCACTTTATAAGGCGCTAAAAAGCCATCCTCAATGCCTTCCTTGAGGCTATAGGTGTAAATCGGCTCACCAAAATAATCGCTGTTGGAAACCTGTTTGGTTTCGGTGGGCGTAGCGGTTAAACCGATCTGTGTCGCCCCTGAAAAATATTCCAGAATTTCACGCCATGAACTCTCTTCCGACGCGCTGCCCCGGTGACACTCATCAATAATGACTAAATCAAAAAAATCAGGAGAGACTTGCTTGTACGCTTTCTGGCTTTCCTCCGTGCCGGTCATCGCCTGATACAAGCCCAGATGAATTTCATAAGCCGGATCAATGGTGCGGTTCTCAATCTTGGTCATCGCCGTACCAAAAGGCAGGAAGTCATCATTTTTAGTCTGATCGACCAGAATATTGCGATCCGCCAGAAACAGAATGCGTTTTTTGAATTTGGACTGCCACAGCCGCCAGATGATCTGAAATGCGGTATAGGTTTTGCCGGTGCCCGTCGCCATCACCAACAACAAACGCTGCTGGCCGGAAACCACGGCGGCAACGGTTTTATTAATCGCCTGCATCTGGTAATAGCGCGGTGCTTTACCACTACCATCGCTGTAATAATCCTGAGTGATAATCGGCAAATAGGCTTGTGGGTAACCTTTGTAGAGGCAAAACTTCGCCCACAGCATTTCAGGCGTCGGAAACTGCTCCAGCGTGATTTCTGTTTCTAGCTGCTGAGGGTTGGTTTTATCGTGGAAAACAAAGCCTTTGCCATTGGTAGCGAATATAAAAGGCACATCCAACAAACGCGCATAATCCAAACCTTGCTGCATGCCCTTGGTGGCACTGTAGCGGCAGGCTTTTGCCTCAATCACCGCCAGCGGCATATTGGGTTTATGGTAGAGCACAATATCAGCTGACTTCACCGACACCCGCGCCGCTACCTGTCCCTTCACCATCACCTTGCCATCACGTAAAGCCACTTCCTGGCGCAGCTGGCTCATGCTATCCCAGCCTTTGCTAAAAATGGCTGGAAGAATAAATTTGGTAATCGCGTCAGTTTCGCTGAGTTGGTTCAGATCAATACCTGCCATCATGCAGTCCTTATAAACCGGGGTTCAGATAGTATACAGAAGTAGCATTGATCAATTTATAACTATTCAGCGCCCCGTATGCTCAGCCACCAATTGTTTGTATAAATCACGAATCCGCCGCGTCATCGCACCCGCATGCCCATCACCAATCTGTCGCCCATCAATCTCAGCCACCGGCGTTTGTGCGCCAAAGGTGCCAGTAAGAAAAGCCTCATCCGCACTGTAGGCTTCATATAACGAGTAATTTTTCTCACGCACTGGAATGTCATTCGCCTGACAAAGATCAATCACCTTCTGGCGGGTTACGCCATTCATGCAGTAATCACCGGTCGACGTCCACACTTGCCCCTTGCGCACGATAAAGAAATTGCAGGCATTAGTCGTGTTCACAAAACCATGTGGATCAAGCATCAGCGCCTCATCAGCCCCAGCGGCTTCCGCCTGTAAACAGCCAATAACGCAATTGAGTTTGGAATGGGAATTAAATTTGGCATCCTGAGAATGGGGCAGGCCACGTACCTGAGGCACACTGGCCAGACGGATACCTCTGGATTGCAGGCGGTCAACGGGTCGTGAGTGTTCCATAATAATGACCACTGTAGGGCCGGAGCGTGACAAGGACGGGTGTTGAAAGGGTTTGACTTTGACGCCGCGCGTGACCATCAGGCGGCAATGCACATCGGTGGTCATATTATTAGCTTCAGCCGTGCGTTGCAGCGCATCAGCAATGTCTGCACGGCTCATGCCAATATCCAGTGAAACCGCTTTGCAGCTGTCAAACAGCCGATCCATGTGTTCATTAAAAAATGCCCATTTACCATTGTATAAGCGCATACCTTCCCACATGCCGTCGCCCAGCATAAACCCTGAGTCGTAGACGGAAACCCTAGCTTCATCGCGATGCACAATCTCGCCGTTAACGTAGATTTTTATATCACGGTTGCGGCTGTCTTCTTCGGCATCGTGGGTCGTAATTGTTGTGGTTTGTTGGTCGGTCATGAGCATGTCCATCATCACTTAAAGGGGTAGGTGCTACAGGTTACAATATGTGATGGTGATTCAGAAGGGAGCTGATAATACTGCAGGCATAAAAAAAGCCCGCTTAAAAAGCAGGCTTTAAAAATCTTCGGTGTGCTCACCATAAAAATGGTGGCGGAGAGTGAGGGATTCGAACCCCCGGAGGTTTAACCCTCAACGGTTTTCAAGACCGCCGCATTCGACCACTCTGCCAACTCTCCGAAGAGGCGCGTAGGATAATCAAAACCTTTGAGGATTTCCAGTGTTTTTTTACATATCAGGCAGTTTTTTTGACTCAACCGCTAAACGGCCATCTACATTTGTGCAGCGCAAAAATCACATGGGATTCTGTTGACAATACGATATACTACGCGCATTCGTTGTTATGGAGGAATTTAATGGGGAACGACAATCCGCAGGTTAAGCGCACAGTGACCACTTTGCGCAAAATGAAGCAGGATGGCGAGAAAATTGTCATGCTGACCGCTTATGATTCCAGCTTTGCCCGTGTGGTAGATGAGCAGGGTGTCGATGTTATTCTGGTGGGCGACTCACTGGGCATGACCATGCAGGGCAGGGATACGACAATTCCTGTGAGCGTCGACGACCTTATTTACCACACCAGTTGCGTGAGCCGGGTAAACAAACATGCCTTGGTATTAGCTGACTTACCGTTCATGGGTTATACCTCACCTGAGATGGCCTTGCGTAATTCTGCACGTCTGATGCAGGAAAGTTATGCGCACATGGTCAAGTTGGAAGGCGGCGCTCCACAGGTTGAAACCGTAAAACAACTGACCTTTCATGGCGTACCGGTGTGTGCACACCTCGGTTTGCAGCCACAGTCTGTGCATAAGCTCGGTGGTTATCGGGTACAGGGACGTGATGCAGCAGCGGCGCAACAAATGATCGACGACTCACTGGCTTTGCAGGATGCGGGCGCTGATATGCTGGTGCTTGAATGTGTACCGGTCAGTTTGGCGGATAGTATCACTGAAAAACTCGATATACCGGTGATTGGTATTGGTGCTGGTGGCGGTTGTGATGGTCAGGTGTTGGTGTTGCATGACATGCTGGGTATTACACCACGTGCGCCGAAATTCTCACGGGATTTCATGGCGGCGGGTGGTGGCACTATTCCCGGTTCAATAAGGGCTTATATCGATGCGGTGAAGGATGGCTCTTTTCCTGCTGAAGAACATTGTTTTGTTTAAAAGGGGTCAACCTTGAAAGTAATCAATCAGATCAGTGAGTTACAGGCGCAGGTGAAAGCGTGGCACCGTCAGGGGGAAGTGGTAGCTTTTGTTCCTACGATGGGGAATTTGCATGGCGGGCATTTTGCTTTGGTCGATCGGGCGCGTGAAATGGGCACTAAAGTCATTGTGTCGATTTTTGTTAATCCGGCGCAATTCGACCGTAAAGAAGACCTTGTTGCCTATCCGATAACTATGGATGCAGATTGTGAGGCGCTGGAAAAATTGCAAACCGACGTGGTATTTGCGCCCACTGCTGCAGATATTTATCCGACGGGGGCTTTGCGTACCAAGGTTGAAGTGCCGGGTATTAGTGATGTGTTGGAAGGCGAAAAGCGTACGGGGCATTTTATTGGTGTAGCTACCGTGGTGAGTAAGCTGTTCAATCTGGTGCAGCCGGATATTGCCATATTCGGTGAAAAGGATTTTCAACAATTATTGGTGATCCGCCAGATGGTCATCGATTTGAACATGAATATTCAGATCGAGGGTGTGGATGCGGTACGTGATGAGGATGGTCTGGCGAAAAGTTCGCGCAATGGCTATCTGACTGCGGCGGAGCGTGAGATTGCACCAGTACTGCAACAGACATTGCAGGACACGATTAGTCACCTTAAAGTATTAGGTGCGGCGGGTGCCGCTTCTTATCAGGATTTACAACAGGAAATGATGGCTAAACTGGATGCAGCCGGGTTTCGTTCGGAATATTTGGAGGTGCGGCGTAATACTGATTTACAACCACCAGATGAAGGCGATAAAGGTTTAGTTATTTTAGTTTCAGCTTGGCTGGGTAAAGCACGTTTGATTGATAATGTGCAGGTGTTATTAAACTGATTAGAAATGAAAGATTTTTATAACTAAATTGATCAAAATAAAGTAGCTCTGTAAACGCTCGGGTTATAGTTATTTTTATATCCAGCGCTTACAGGGCCAAAATAACATTGTTATTATTGGTTTCATCTGTTCAGGTGGCCCAAGCCCCTGTATTACAAGCCCCATGTAATCAACAGATGGTTATCTGGTACCAGTTAGGGTTTATAAAACCCCTGTAACCCTTAACCGGCGGCCTTTCTTAAAACAGTCCATTGCCCTTTCGTCTTAATGCGTGAAGT
>CALHAO010000036.1 GCA_937931765.1 uncultured Thiotrichaceae bacterium | reverse complement strand
GAGTTTAATAACTCAGTAAAAGTGGATTTATCGGTAAACAATAAATCCCGAATCACCACCAGTGTCCAACGATCACCCAACAAATTGAGACCACAATGCACAGGGCAATCAGAACGTCGTATATCTCGTTTCATAAGCTATTTACCAAAACCAGTCATACCGGAATTCCGTGCATGACTGATCATAAATGGTTATTTCAGCCTTTAAGCAAAGTCAATGCCGTGACTACTCATTGGTAACTGCGTAATACGCTTACCCGTAGCAGCATAAATCGCATTAGCCAACGCCGGGCCAGCTGGCGGTAAACCAGGCTCGCCGACACCGGTAGGCGCTTTATCCGAAGGCATGATATGTACCTCAATATCCGGCATATCAGTAATCCTCAGCGGCACATATTGCGGGAAATTACCTTGTTCAACGATACCTTCCTTCATAGTGATTTCATTACGCATCACCGCCCCCAAACCATAGCCAATGCCACCTTCCATCTGAGCACGCACAACATCAGGATTGACCGCAACGCCACAATCTACAGCACAGGTAATCTTGTCGATGGAAACAGCACCCTTGTCATTCAATGAAACGTCTACTACCTCAGCAACATAAGTCTTGAATGACTTATGCACCGCAATTCCACGGCCTTTACCTTCCTCCGCCTCACCACCCCAGCCAGCCTTCTCGGCGGCCAGTTTTAGTACAGCTGCGAAACGTGCCTGATCTTCATCAGATTCATCAAGGTGTGCCAAACGGAATTCAACAGGGTCTTTACCCGCTGCTTCCGCCGCCATATCCATCAACACTTCCATAGTATAAGCAGACTGGCTATGGCCTACCGAACGCCACCAAAGCACTGGCATCGGAGATTCATAATCAGTAAGGCCCAGCGACATAGGCACTTGATAAGGTGTATCAACAATACCCTCAACCGAGGAATGGTCGACACCATCATGTACCACGAAGCCTTCCATCGGCCCGCCCTTAAAGATCGATTGAGCAACAGAACGGTGGCCCCAGGCTGAAATCTTGCCATCTTCACCGATACCAATATGCGCACGTTGTGCAAACATCGGGCGATAAAAACCACCCGCCAGATCATCCTCGCGTGTCCAAACCAACTTAACGGCTTTCTTGCCACCAAGCGCCACAAAAGCCAACGCAGCTTCCACATGATAATCTGATTTAGTATTAGCCCGGCGACCAAAAGAGCCACCCGCATAGTAGGTCACTATTTCAATTTTTTCTGCCGGGATTTTGGTAATAGCGGCTAAAGTAGGATGAGTAATCATTGGGAACTGACAACCATCATGCAGCTTAATACCACCATCCTCAGTAGGCTCTATAACACAGTTCAGCGGCTCCATCGGCGCATGTGCCAGCAGTGGAAACATAAAGTCTGCTGAAACGGATTTAGCCGCACCTTTCGCAGCTTCCTCTACCGCCGCCAGATCATCTTTTTTGGTGGCATCGTAAGTCGGCTCTGCATCCAACATGGCCGTATATTCAGCAATCATCTCTGCCGTGCCACGACTATCGGCCTTGCTATCATCCCATACAGCTTTGATAGCTTTGCGTGCTTTGATAGATGCCCAGGTCGACTCAGCATACACCGCAACACCAGCCATATTCGGCAGGGCTTTCGCATCAACAAAACCATTAACAGCGGCGGCTTCACCGATTTCAAAACTCTCCAGAACACCACCAAATTTGGGTGAGCGCAGGATGGTCACGTACACCATATTGGGTACTTTCACATCCATAGCAAACATCGCCTTACCGGTCGTCTTATCGGTACTGTCTTTGCGCGGCAGCTTATTTTTACCAATCAGAGTAAATTTCTTGGCATCTTTCAGTTTGGGGGTTTCTGCGGGTGGCAATTTAGCGGCTGCTTGTACAAAAGGGCCGATGCCCGACACACGTGTCGACGTACTGAGCATACCGCCTTTTAATGAGATAGCTGCCGGAGCTACTCCCCAGTCTTCAGCTGCCGCCCGGATCAACATATCGCGGGCCGCTGCACCTGCCTGACGGTATTGCATATAGGAATTAGCGATGGCGGTTGAGCCACCAGTGCCCTGGCCGCCAAATGCTAGGTTTTTATAATTCTCGTGCGAGGGAGCAAATTCAACCTTGACTGATGCCCAGTCCAGATCCATTTCTTCCGCCACCAGCGTCGTCAAACCTGTTGTTGTGCCCTGCCCCATTTCAAAGTGTTTAACGATAACGGTGACCGTACCGTCAGCATCAATTTTCACAAAAGGGTTAAACTCAGCCGAAGCGCCAGTATCAGCATTATCACTCGCCGCTAACGCACCACTGGCATTAAAACCCACCACCATCGCCACACCTAAAGCGCCTGCGCTTTTAAGGAATCCACGTCTGTTCATTGTTGCCGTCATAATCAGGCCTCCAGTAGTTCTGATGCACGATGAATAGCCGCGCGAATTCGGTGATAAGTCGCACAGCGACAGGCATTACCATTCATATAGGTATCAATATCCTTATCCGTCGGCTTTGCGTTATCTGACAGTAGACCAATCGCCGACATAATCTGCCCGGACTGGCAATAACCGCACTGTACAACATCCAGTTCCTGCCAAGCCGCTTGAATGGCTTTAGCTTCTGGTGAATCCAGCGATTCAATGGTGGTGACTTCGCTATCACCCACCGCGCTAATAGGATAAATACATGAGCGTTGCGGTTGGCCGTTGATATGCACGGTACAAGAACCACACGATGCAACACCACAGCCAAACTTGGTGCCCGTTAGGTCCAATTCATCGCGAATGACCCATAATAGCGGTGTGTCAGCGTCGGCGTTTATTTCCCGCTTCTCACCATTAATTTTTAATGTTGTAGACATAAGGTGACTCTCTCCCGATAGGTCGTGTTTGTTCGTTAGTACACAGATTACTCTTTAAAACTGACCTTTGGCAAGATACAGTCAACAATGCGATGACTTACTCAGGAAACAACAATGATCAACCAAAATCAGGATATTCTGGCGCGTGCCTTAAACTGGCTCAATGAGGGGCACTCGCTGGTGCTGTATACCGTCGTCAATACCTGGGGATCATCGCCACGCCCACCGGGATCTATTATGGCACTGCGTGATGATGGGCATGTCATTGGCTCGGTGTCGGGTGGTTGCATCGAAGATGACCTGATTCGTCGATTGAAACAGCAGGGAATGCCGGCTCAGGCGGGTATCGTGAGTTATGGGGTTGACCTTGACGAAGCGCGACGTTTTGGTCTGCCTTGCGGGGGAACCATTCGCTTGGTAGAGGAGCCTTTTGCTACCGCAGAAGCGACCAGTAATCTCGAACAATTATTGGCGATATTAGATAAGGGGCAAGTAGCGAAGCGGACACTCCTGTTTGATAGCCAAACGGTAAGCCTGACGCTGGCCAACACTTCGGATGTTTTGACGTGTGATGAGGAGGTATTTGTCAGTGTATTTGGGCCGCGTTATCGACTATTGATTATTGGTGCCGGACAGATCAGTGAGCTATTAGCGCAGATTGCTTTGAGTCTGGACTTTGCTGTGACGGTGTGTGATCCACGTACTGAGTACAATACCGAATGGGCGATACAAGACACCACCTTAGTCACTACCATGCCTGATGACACCGTGCTTGCCATGCAAATGGATTCACGCACAGCGGTCGTTGCACTCACACACGACCCTAAACTG
>CALHAO010000035.1 GCA_937931765.1 uncultured Thiotrichaceae bacterium | reverse complement strand
ACGGTTTCTGCGGATGCGCGGGAGACTATTGCTGAAAAAGGTAATGTTCGCCTGTTGGAATGCGGTGAGTTGGGTACGGACAGTACACAACTGGATTATAAACGTGTGACCAATGGCTTATTAGTTCAGCACAGTGATATTGCCCTATACAACGGCCTGAAAGTGGTGACTGAATTACAACCTAGTGATGCACAAATGGCTGATTTGTTATTTGCCTGGAAAATCGCTAAATTCGTTAAATCGAATGCCATTATCTATGCACAGAACAACATGACCATTGGTGTTGGCGCTGGTCAAATGAGCAGGGTGAACTCAGCACGCATTGCAGCGATTAAAGCTGAGCATGCCGGTCTCACCGTAGAAGGTTCAGTGATGGCATCAGATGCATTCTTCCCGTTCCGGGATGGCATGGACAATGCAGCTGCCGTAGGTATTAAAGCGGTGATTCAACCCGGTGGCTCTATGCGGGATGAAGAAGTGATAGCGGCAGCGAATGAACACGGCATGGCGATGGTGTTTACCGGTATGCGCCATTTCCGCCATTAACACCCTGCAACCCTCCTGGTACTGCCCGTCATGATAGCGGGCAGTACGTTCAGAAGAACTAACCGATAATTTTTAAACGCTATGACTGAAACCGCAAGCAATCAATCTGCTACTTTAAATTGATAGTCAGAGCGAGCTGCTTTCTTTCCACAATAGTCACTTTGTGAGTCTGTGCCTTATTATTCTTGGCAGAGAGCGTGATCTGGTACGTACCTGGTGCCAGTTCGATGGTCGCGGCATGTTGATAGATCGTTTTTAAGAACTTTTGCACACCGGCTTTACTGGTGCTGATTTTCCAGATAACGGATGAAAAGGCAGGCCGATTATCAATAGTTGCTAACAATTTGAGCTGGCCTGTTACATTTTTGACGGCGGCATGAGTGACGTTGAACGAACCCAGTGAAATAAACAGAATTAATAGCAAACCCTTCAAACCCGATGTGTATTTTTTTTGACTATTCAAGATAATAACCTCCCTGATGGTGCATATCTTTGTTTTAGTATTAAATGCTTTTAAACATTACCCTCGATGAATTAGTACACATCTGTTCAAAAAAGGTTCACATTGCAGATCAATTTTTGTCCAATTTGAGTCATGTGACTCAGGCGAAAGTAAAGGAATAGACTCACTATGTTAACATTTTCACCTACACCACAAGGACGCTACGCCTTTCTACACCTAGGTTTCCGCCCTTTTTTCTTTGCTGCAATGGCGGGCGCGGTATTGCTAGGAATTACCTGGTCGATTATCTATAGTTTTAATGGGCAATTATTACGCAATGACTACCCTATTATTAGCTGGCATGCTCACGAAATGATTTTTGCGTACGCGTTTGCTGTGGTTTCCGGCTTTTTATTAACGGCTGTGCGCAACTGGACAGGCATTCAGACAATTAATGGCAAACCCTTATTGATATTGGCTCTGCTGTGGCTGACTGGCAGAATACTGCCCTTTATTCCGGATTTACCGTTCTGGTATCTGGCCTTGCATGAAATCTTATTTTTAGGGTTGGTACTTTTCTTCGCCGGACAACCTATTGTCCAGAAACGTCAGTGGCAACAAATGGCTATTCTGGGCAAACTATTCCTGTTTATTCCCGCCAGTCTATTATTCCATCTCGGCTTAATGGGTGTTTTAGCCTCGGGTAAAGAACTCGGCATTTACCTTGCGCTGTACACCCTAATCGCACTGATTCTGACCATGGGTAGACGGGTTATTCCCTCTTTCATAGAAAATGCGATTGGTGGTGGGTTTCAGGCTAAAAATAATAACTGGCTGGATCGCCTAAGCCTTGGGCTATTTCTGGTGTTTCTAGCAGCTGAACTGTATGCACTGGCCAGCGGCAATTCGACAGCCGTTTTTCTCGGCGGCATGATTGCCCTGACACTGTTTGTATTGCATGCATTCCGCCTGTTCGGCTGGCATCACCGCCAATTGTGGCAGCACCCTTTATTGTGGTCGCTATACCTCGCCTACGCCTGGATCACTATTGGCTTCCTACTGAAGTTTTTGGTGGTAGCCATTAATTACAACCCCTGGGCGGCGGTACATGCCTTTGGCTATGGCGGCATTGGCTTAATCACGGCGGGCATGATGGCACGGGTCATACTGGGACACACCGGACGCAATGTATTTGCTGCGCCCGCGATACTGCCACTGGTATTTGGCCTACTCACCGTCGGCACAGTATTACGAGTGATAATGGTGTGGTTGTTACCGGAGTATTACCAAATTTGGATTCTGGCAGCACAGATTATCTGGGTAGTGGCATTTGGGGTTTTGCTAGCGGTCTATGCACCGATGCTGATTAAAGCCAGAGTCGATGGTCAATACGGCTAGAACCACCCAAGAGGTAGAAATTACCTATGGCCCTTTATGTGGCGCATGGTTCCACTGGGAACCAACTGTGAAGGCACTCACTTTGTCAGATCGACCGAATCGGAATAAAACGCTCCGGAGTCCCCGAAGGCGCAATGGTAGGTGCCCATGCATGCCCGTAAATCACCTCATAAGTCGCCGGATACTTACCATCCTCCAGCCGGAACTGCTCATAAGCCTGATAAAATGACCGCATCCTATCCTTTCCTGTCAAACCACGGTTACGCCCAACAGTCGCATTATTTGCACCAATACTTTTCAGGTCTCGCAACAAGCCCTTGACCTCATCATAAGTCAGCGTAATCACTTCCATATCCACCACCGGATCACGAAACCCAGCCTGTAGCAGTGCATCACCCACATCATGCATATCAACAAACTGACTGGTATGCGTATACCCATCGACCTGCCCCCAGCTACCCCGCAACTCCTGCAAAGTATCCGGCCCGAAAGTACTAAACATCAACAAACCTTCCGGACGTAAAACCTGAGCCAAACCGGTAAACACAGCAGGCAGATCATTACACCATTGCAGCATCAGGTTAGACACCATCATATCCACACTATCAGGCTTTAATGGCAACTGTGCCACATCAGCACAAACACCAGCTGGCTTACGCAAAAAACCACCCTGCTTGCGTGTCATCTCCACCATACTAAG
>CALHAO010000034.1 GCA_937931765.1 uncultured Thiotrichaceae bacterium | reverse complement strand
AGAAAACCGATAAAATAGGCCGACATAACCAAACCCATCCAGGTCGGATCAATGCCTTCCAAAGAACCACGCACACCCAGCAAGGTGCCCTGCAGACCATTACCAATCTGCAACATCATAATACCAAGCATCAAGGCCCAGCTACCACGCAAAAACGTTGTCATATTACTTCGATGCCCCTTGCCTGAGATTATTTTGTTGGTGCGTAAAAAAACCGGAGATTTATACGCCTGAATTAAAGGGTGCGCTAGTGTTTTTTCGCCCTCTCCAACACTTAAACCACCAACAGCCAACCCATTAGCACCTGATAGGAACCACTTATCTCCGCGAATGAACCATAAAAATCATTTATCACTAATTAACGACCATTCAAGATTAAATCAACTGCACCTATTGATAAAAAAAACTAATCTGAACCTGTCTTCAACGACACACTTAATTTAACTTTAACTAAACGACTAAAGGATATATTCATGAAAAATTTATTAATTGCTTTATCTACAGCTTGCGTTTTATCACTGAGCACTTCTGCAATGGCTGGCGATGCTGATGTTAGTGTTATCAACTCAGGTATTACTCAAATCCAACACGGATTTAATCAGGAACAAGATGCAATTATTGGTTTAGTCTCTGATGATTATAAAGGCAATGCCACTATTCTAGTTAAAGGCTCTAGTATTCTCCAGCAGCAAGGTAAGCATGATAACAAGCAAACTGCAAAAATTGCTGTTGTCGGCTGTGATTGTGTTGAAGGCAAGAAAAAGCACTAAAACCTGAATTACTAGGTATTTATTCTGAATCAATAATATTTATTGATTCAGAATAGTAAATAAGAAAGGAAGCTCACCATGAAACTATTTTGGTTTTTACTCACCAGCTTAATAATAGCTCAACCTTTTTCACTCCATGCCAATTTTTCAGATAACCCTGGTTTAGTTGATGTCTCAGCTAAGCATGCAAAACTCAGGGCAAAGCTCAAAACCACAACCAGCGCAGTAGATGACAGTGTTACAGCTGATAATACAGAGGCACAAACAACAACATTCGATCAACAGCTAAACGACTCTTCTGATGGCTGCAACCTGAATGTTGGCAATGTATTAATCGATGATTCTATAGCCAACCCACCGGATGAGGTAATCATTATTATTGAAGGCGATATCATCCAATCAAACAACTGTCGTTAATAACTAAATATCACTAACACTGGCAGGACAAACCATGAAGATTACTATTCGTTTTTTTATTATATGCTTTACTCTTTTTACATTAACAGCCTGTGTAAGCGTTGATACCCGATTAAAAAGAGAGTTTGAAAAAATTCGTCGTGGCCCTGCCGGATCACCTTATAAAACCATCACTAACTTTTCATCATCGTTACAGTGCATGGATAAGCTAATGCTGGACAAGCAGGTGAAAAAAATACCTATTCTCATTGAATCTATTGACGACAAAACTGAAGCTGTTAATGCTGGCACACGGGATATGTTAATTTCATCAATATCTGAAATGACAATACGTAGCCATGCTATAAAAGTTATTACTTATGGTCAGGATTCGGCTAACCTTATTTCCTTCATGAAATCAGCTAAAAACACAGCTGCTTACAAACAAACACCGATGTTCGATATTCAGGGTTCTATTTCACAACATGATGAAGATATTGTCAGCACAGGTAATAGTCTGGGTTTATCCCTAAGAAAACAAGGGAGCGGCGGTTTAGCAGAAAGCTCATCGCTGAGCACCATCGCAATGGATCTGAATGTCGTCAACGCCGGTGACATGTCCATCGTACCGGGAGTTAACGCCAGTAACTCAATCTCTATCCTCAGGCATGGCAAATCGTTCGATGCGGATGCCAGCATCAATAAATTTGGTATCTATTTTGATATTAGCCTTAACCGCACAGAAGGCAAGACACAGGCACTTAGAAATCTGGTGGAGTTGAGTGCCATTGAACTGATAGGAAAACTGGTTCGTGTGCCCTATTGGAATTGCCTGGGAGCCAAAGACCAAAGCGCCCACAAAACTTCAAACAAACACCTGTTTGCTCAAGCACCTGTCATTCGCCAAGCATCCACCGATACAGCCTCCGCAGTCATGAAAGCAGCTCATAAAACAGTTACACATCAGCCAGTGGCCAAAATGAGTGTAGTAAAGGCCGAACAACAGCCAGTGGCCCGGAAAACCACAACGGAAATGCTAAAACAAAGTGGTATACGTGTTTATACGGAAGAAGTTGTTAGTACAGACTGGTAATCACAAGGGTTTAGGATTTGATACTGGCTATCAATTAACTAAACACTTAAGCTCAGATTTTTCAGGCAGCTATCACATGAAACTTTACTACTCCCCTGGCGCTTGCTCACTGGCTGTGCACATCGTCCTTGAAGAAATTGGCCTGCCCTATGAGCGTGAGCTGATTAGCTCGATGGATGGCTCCACTGAATCGGCCATGTATTTGAGCATAAACCAGAAAGGTCGTGTGCCTGCCCTGGATATAGGCGGCACACTCATTACAGAGGTTTCAGCAATAACGACTTACCTTGGAATGAGCTACCCCCAAAAAGCATTGCTGCCGACAGGTGCTCTCGGTATTGCACGTTGTCTGGAATGGATGAGCTGGTTATCCAGTAGCGTACATGCGCTACCGGTAGCCCAGAATTGGCGCACTGAACGGTTTAGTGATGACCTTAGCGCCCATGAAGGCATTCAGGCTAAAGGCATGGTGAATCTTGCGGATGTGTATCAACAGATTGAGCAACGTTTATCCGGCCAGACTTGGGCAGCCAACGATCACTACTCAATAGTTGATCCTTATCTGCTGGTGTTTTATCGCTGGGGCAATAGGCTGGGATTGGATATGAATCAATTTCCAAACTGGACGGAACATGCTGGGCGCATGCTACAACGACCTGCTGTTCAGGCTGTTCTTGCCATAGAAGGTATTCAGGGCGACCGTTAGAGCAGCGTTACGACTTGTGCCACCGCAGAGGTTTGCATGATTCCCGCGTAACAACACCCTTTGCCTCAAGGTCGAGCTGTACTGTTTTAGCCCACCAACCTGCGGTTGCCCCGCCGGGGAAGAGGGTTTCCGGCAGATGAGCCTGGACTTGTGACTGAATTTCATTTTGTGTCAGTCCGGGCGAGGTGTCTGGTAAGACTTTCAGGAAAGCCTCTTTC
>CALHAO010000033.1 GCA_937931765.1 uncultured Thiotrichaceae bacterium | reverse complement strand
GGTGTGTCATAGGTTGTTTTCATTATAGTAACCGTGGTTATCGTAATGGCGGTTACTATAAGTTTAGTGTTGTGATGCTCAGTTCTTAAAAACCCGCCGGTAGACCTCAGCTATGCTCAGAGTGCAGTCAATATGCGACAGTGTAAGCACATCATCAGGCGTATGATATTCGGAATAAATCCACTGGTTATCAGACCTGCGTTGGTAATGTTCTATGCGGATGTCCTTCTGTGAAATCAGCAGGTAATCCTGTAGTGAGGGTATTTGTTGGTAATGGAAGAATTTTAAGCCCCGGTCGTAGGCTTCAGTGGAGTCTGATAGTACTTCAACAATGACCTGAGGGTTGAGCAGTACCTCCTCATCGTTTTCGCCCTCAAACTTTTCGTCATCACAGGTAATTACCGCATCGGGATAACTGTCTTTGTTGGTGTCAGCCGTCAGTGTGCGCACTTTCATATCGCTAGCGTAGACCCCACAAGGTTTTGAAGCTAGTTGTCCGCCGAGAATGACTACCAGATTGGAGGTGATTTGATTATGTTTTCTGCTGGCACCTGCCATCGCGTATACGTAACCGTTGTGGTATTCGCTTTTGAATTCTGCGCTGCGCTCCTGTTTTAGGTAGTCTTCAGGGCTTAATAAGGGCTGTTGTTTGGCTGACATTTCCATCCTATTTCGTGTGTGGGATATTATTTAGTTTAGTATGACTTGTGCGTAGCTAATCACACTTGGCAGCTTATCCGCCATCCTGAAAGTACAGTTATCACATGTCATCAACGATGCGCTGTAAACGTGGCCGGAATACATTTACAAATTGATTAACAGTGTCTGATAAAAAAGCTTTTATGTCCTCACGGTTTTCATCATCGAAGATATTGTCGTAGTACTGGGCAGTAGCCACTCTGTTTTTCCCGTTTATAGCACTCCAGTCAACAGGGATGTTGAGTTCAGCGTTGATAGCTTCCTGATCTTGCAGTAGTTGACTATATGCCAACTCTGAAAACTCACCTTTGCAGAAGGTTAAGAATACACCTACTTCATTGCTTTTTTGGGAAAAGTAAACGGTAACCCAAGCTTGCCCACCGCCTGGAGGCATTGCAAAAAATATGTTACCGCGTCGGTGCCCCTCCAGTTTAATCGAAGGCACTGGCTGTGATGTATCGTCTAGCTGTAGCTCTCCAACAAGCTCAGGCCAGAATTGAGAGTAATATATTTCATAGTCTTTCAGCTCTCTGACAGCTTCGCTTTTTATCTCAGCGTCAGGCTCATTTTGGCCATCGTCAATTTCCAGCTTGTTGTCTTTGAGTGTAATGACTGTTCTTTGGATAATAACCGTTTTAGCCAAGACTCTGGGTTGAATGAGTAAATCGTCATTTTTAGACTTGTAAATTGCCAACTCAACCATGCCAAAAGTGAATTCCATGTTCCCGACATCCGTCAAAAAGTCAGTGATTGCGGCTGCTCCTTCCCGAATACCATCTCCGGCAATCAACAGTAAAAAACGGCCTGTTGATAACGTGCGGTTTATCTCATCAATAAAATCTGCTTCACTAATAGGGCTTTGAGCTGATACTAATTGATATAGCCAGTTTCCTTTTTGGCCGGTTCTATGTGAGACCTCCCGTTGTAAATCTTCGTAGTCCCAGCGTCGCAATTCCTTTGCGTAGTCCAGAATTTGTGCAACTACTTTTCGTCTTGCCTCAGGGTTTCTCCATAGTTTTGCTTCCAGGATAACAAGCCGCCCCTCTGGTGTGACATAAAGCACATCAAGTGGCCCGGCGGGTGTTCTTAATTCTTGGCAAACAGGAATAATGGGAGTGAAAGCACGATCAATCTGGTCAATGGGCAGCGATGACGGGTGCTCAAATACTAGATTCTGAATAAAGAGTTCGTTAAAACTTCCTTCTTGATTTGTTTCAATTGGGCACCGTTTCAGAACTTCAGTTTGGTTGCTGTTAGAGTCGATTTTGAGAGGAGCTGAGTATTGAGTTTCTGACACTGTGTTCTCCTGAGTGCGCGAGGTGGTTGTGTCTATGAGTGATAAATCAGGCAACTTTCTTCAAAATAAAATCAGTATGAATTTCAGCATAGGGAATAATAATTCCCACGTCATCCTTCTCAATAACACCTTCACTTAGCAGCACTTGCACATCATCATGCACCCGCCGTACATCACGTTTCAGTTTACGTGCCAGCTCTCGGATACTCACCGGATTCTGCAAGGTTTGCAGATAAGCAATCATCTCCCAGCGTTTTTGAGTAAACACCTTAAACAACTGAGCAGGGGTCGCATAACTGACCGCTTCACCCTGATACTCACCTGTTTTCCAAGCCTGAATAGCTGACGCTTTCATTTGCTGCATGGCACTCTTGGAGTCCGTCAGACTAATAGTTAAAGTTCTCATGTCTCCTCTCTCCTTGCCATTACGTCATCGTAGAGTATGACATAACAACGGCGTTATGGCAGTGTATAACCCTCCAACAGCAACAGAGACCCACCATGAGCAACTGGAAAACCGCCTACCGTTCCTTCTACTACGAAAACGCCCCGGAACCGGAAGACATCACCTTACCCGCCGCCCAAACCGCGCTACTGGTCATCGATATCCAAAACACCTACCTCGAAGAACCGGAAGACGCAACCGAGCGTAATCGCTGGCAGCCCTTCTTCCAACGCATGAACCAACAAGTAATCCCCAAAACTGCCGAGTTAATCGCAGCCTCCCGCAAAGCAGGCATCGAAGTCATCTTCGCCCGTATCGCCTGCCTGAAAGACGACGGACGTGATCGTTCTTTAAGTCAGAAAAAACCAGGTTTCAATTACCTGCTATTACCCAAAGACCGTGCGGATAGTCAGGTCGTCCCGGAGCTGGAACCACAAGGCGATGAAATCACCGTCCTGAAAACCACCGATAGTGCGCTGACCGGCACCAATCTGCGCCTGATCCTGCACAATATGGGTATCAAATCCGTAGTGGTAGCCGGTATTTTCACCGATCAATGCGTCAGTTCCACCGTGCGTTCGCTGGCGGATGAAAGTTTTGAAGTAGTAGTGGTCGAAGACTGTTGTGCAGCGGCGACGGATGAGCTGCATGAGCAGGAACTCAGAATCATTAATATGATTTACTGCCATGTTCTGCAGTCGGAAGATGTGTTTGAGCTGATAGCGGACGAGCGCTGAAATGATTTGATAGCTTGGTTAACCTCGGATGGATTAACCAAGCGTATTATCTTACTAGGTAGCTAGATGTTACTTCGCAATCGACCACATAAACGACTGAATATCCATCATGTCCCTTGGGCCATGCTCTTTATCCAGTGCACGTCGTAAGTACATCGCGTACTTCAATGCAGCTTCATAGGTTTGCCAGTTAAGCTTAGGCTTGAAATGCAGGTCGAAACGGCTGACGTTCGCCGAGTTTTGGCTCATCGTTGGCTTTACAAATATGTACTGTTCAGGAAACATAATGAACAGGAAGTAAGTAGCCAGTGTCCACTTCGCAGCGTTAATTCTTTCCAGATGTCTGGCGAAGTCCATAAACCGTTCTTTGAGCGAATCTTCACTGTATAACAATTCATACAGGCTCTTAGCAAACGCTTCCTGAGTCGCTTCGTTTTCCAGTGCGTTCTTTAAAGCTGCTTTTTCAGTCGGGAAGATCAAAGTCGTCTTATTGATGACTTTCTTGGCGTACTCACATATCTGCCAGTACTCACCCGCCTCAAGCAGGTCAGTTAGTCTTTCTTTCCCCAACAATTCGGTGCCGAGCAGATGGGCTTCCATCTTAGTTTTCCGTTCGGTATCCATAAACTTATCGCCGTGGAAACCTTCGGGAAACTGAGTCAGAAAATGATCGATGGCTTTGGGGAGGCTCAGGTATTTTGTATCATTTAATTCCGGAGAGTCCCTCAGATTGTCGAGCATCGGGTGCGCGGCTTCTTCAGCGGGAATTTTTTCCAGCTCAACATACTTAAGGAGAATTTTCTTTTCTCCTTCGTTAACAAAAAATACACGAACTTCTTCGTTGTTGCTGATCTGAAGTATTTCTCCCATGCCCCATTCGGGTTTTTTTGGGTGAAGAATTCTCGTACCTTTTCTCAATCTCATAGTTATCTCGCAAAATTCCATTGGGGGTTTTTATTCAGGAAGATCTTCCCGCAAACGACCACCATATCACAACAGCAGCCAATACGAGTAAACTCAGCGTTACATCAGGCTATAAATGAAGAATAATTTGTTATATGAGCTAATTTACACAGATTTGACTGAAAATTAACCACATTTTTTCTGAGAAATGTTACAAAGCCTGCTACCACTTCAGTGTATTCAGCATGACACTTTACCCACAATCATTGGCATAAACGCGGTAAAATAGTTTGTTTCATGCCCTTAAAACAACAGGATTCAACTATGCACACACGCCAAATTGGTTCATTAACAGTATCTGCCCTCGGTTTGGGTTGTATGAATATGTCTGGTGGTTATGGCAGTGGCGATGATGAAGTATCGATCCGCCTGCTTAATGAAGCGCTGGATGCTGGTTATACTTTTCTGGATACTGCCACGCTATATGGTGGCGGGCACAATGAAGCCCTGATTGGAGAAACCTTAAAAGCGCGACGTAATGAGTATGTGCTGGCGAGTAAATGTGTGTTGGCCAGAAATGAAGAAGGTAAAAATGTTATTGATGGCCGCCCTGAAGCGATTCGGCGGCAGTGTGACGCGAGTTTAAAACGCTTGCAAACCGAGGTGATTGACCTGTATTACCTGCACCGTTTGGATAAACAGGTGCCTATTGAAGAAAGTGTCGGTGCGCTGGGTGATTTGATTAGCGCAGGCAAGGTGCGCGAAGCGGGTTTATCTGAAATGTCGAGTGAGACGTTACGCCGTGCACATGCTGAATACCCGGTCGCTGCGATGCAGTCGGAGTATTCATTATGGTCACGCACCCCGGAATTTAAAATGCTGGCCACTTGTGAAGAGCTGGGTGTGACTTTCGTGCCGTTCTCACCACTGGCGCGGCAATTCCTGACCGGTAAAGCGCAGGATGTCACGCAGTTGGTTGATAATGATATTCGTTGCACTAATGCGCGTCCGCGTTTTGAACCGGAAGCTTTCGCAGAAAACAGTAAGCTGTTGGTGTCCTATAGGAAAATTGCTGATCGAGTGGGTTGCAGCATGGCGCAACTGGCGCTGGCTTGGTTATTAGCGCAACAGAATTCAGCAGGTCATAAGACGCTGGTGCCGATTCCTGGCACTAAGCATATTGATTACATGCATGAAAATGTTGAGGCCAGAGATATTGTGCTTGAGGCGGATGTAGTCGCTGAGTTAAATGAGTTAATCAACGAATCCACGGTCATTGGTCGTCGTTACACGGATGATATTATGCAGACTAATGATGCCGAGCGTGACAGAGTAGTCAGCTAATGCAGTGTACTTTATCGCGTATCGAATTCATCGTTTTGATGAGCGCCCTTGTCGCTGTCGATGCGCTGGCGATTGATGCCATCTTGCCCGCACTGGCTCAAATGAGTAGTGAGTTTGGCGTTCATGAAGGTAATGATCGTCAATATATTATCACTTCAATCTTCATTGGCTTTGCCATCGGCGTGATGATTTTTGGTGTCGCCTCCGATAGTTTTGGGCGCAAACGTCCGATTTATGTGGGCTTTGCTTTATTCCTTGTTGGCACCGCAGTGACGATCTTTGCGGACAGTTTCAATATGTTACTGTTCGGGCGTGTGCTACAGGGAATAGGCGCTGCCGGGCCGCAGGTGATCCCCACCGCGATTACCCGTGATTTATATAAAGGCCGTGGCATGGCTGAAATCATGTCGTTGATTATGATGGTGTTTATGTTGGTTCCGGCGGTTGCACCACTAATAGGCCAGGGCGTTTTGCTGTTCTCAAACTGGCAGGGTGTTTTTATCATGCTGGGGGTTTATTCGTTGATCGCTTTGGCCTGGTTCGCGATACGCCAGCCTGAAACCTTGCCGCCCGCACAGCGTGTGCCATTCTCATTCCCGCAGGTCTGGTCTTCGGTTAAGGAAGTGTTGCGTAATAAACGTGCGGTGAAATATACCTTTGCAGAAGGTTTGGCGTTCGGCGCAGCACTGGCTTATCTCACGATGGCACAGCAGGTTTTTCAGGAGCATTATCAACTGGGTGAGCAGTTCCCGTTGTACTTTGGCGG
>CALHAO010000032.1 GCA_937931765.1 uncultured Thiotrichaceae bacterium | reverse complement strand
GATGCCACCGGCAATAAAGGTAATGCGCTTAACCACGACAAACGTCCCGATCAGCCCGCAACCCAGACTGGCGAGTAAGCCCGCTAGCACTGCGGCTTGCAGAAAGGATTCTTCACTCAGTGCTGTTAAAAATTCAGACATGTCTTACCTTAAAATACGCATGTTAATTACATATTGTTTGATTGCATGTGGCCGACATGCTGCTTGATCGCATGTCTGTTACATGCTGCTTAATGATGATGTGCGACCATGCGCACATTCTCGCCATATAAATCCTGTACCAGCAGTCCGTCGATATTATCAGTACGGTGACAAACTAACGTTCGGTTCAGGCAGGCCACCCGGTGTACATAGTCTGATATAAAAGCAATATCATGCGACACCACAATAATAGTCATGCGCTCATTCAACTGTTTTAGCTGATCAAAAATATCATTTTCCAGCCGCATATCAATATTGGCGGTAGGCTCATCAAGAATCAGTATTTTCGGGTCGCTGACCAATGCTCGTGCTAGTAATACACGTTGCAACTGGCCGCCGGATAAGGCACCGATCAACCGGTTGGAAAGATTGTCTGCCTCGACTTCAACTAAAGCCTGCTCAACTGCCTGATGATCATTGCGGTTATAACGCCCACACAAACCCCGCATGCCCAAACGCCCCAGTAAAACAGCCTGTTTTACGGTGATGGGGAAGTCGCGTGAAAAGGCAGGGTATTGTGGCACATAACCGATATTACTGCGCTGCTGTCGTGGCTTCTTGCCCATCATTCTTATGCTACCGGATTGTGGTTTCAGTAAACCCAGCATTAACTTTAGTAATGTGCTTTTGCCACCTGCATTCGGGCCAATAATGCCCAGAAACTCTTTCTCCTCAACCTCAAGTGAGACATTATCCAGGACCGGCACATTGTCATACGCAAAACTGACATCTTTAACGGTGATGACCTTATTGCTCATCCTTTACTCCGGCAATCAGTCTGGCGGCTTGCCGGAGGTTGGCCATATAATCTTCGGCTAACGGGTCAATAGACACCACAGTGCCATCGATGGCTTTGGCTACTTGCCCAGCCATGCGCTGATCAAATTGCGGTTGAATGAATATGGTTTTTACACCTTCTTTTCTCGCCTGCCGGATCAGCTGAAGCAGCGCTCTAGCGCCCGGTTCTTTGCCATCTGCCTCAATAGGAATCTGCGTCAGGCCATAGGCATCCGCAAAATAACCCCAGGATGGGTGGAAGACCATAAATTTGCGCTGGCTTGTCGTTTTGAATAATTCGGTGAGTTCTTTATCCAGTTGATCCAATTCCGCCAAAAAACTCGTGAGGTTGGTATCAAACTGTTGGTGTTGCTGCGGGCGCATTTTACTGAATTGCGCTGCCAGTTGCGCTGCCATTGTTTTGACGATGCGCGGACTTGTCCAGATGTGAGGATCTTGCTCGGTATGCTCGTCTTGTGCTTCGCCGCTGGCGGAATGTTCCTCGCCATGCGCTTCATCGGCATGACCGTGATCATGGTTATGATCAGCCAGCTCCAATAACTCAAGGCCATCACGGGCATCAAGCACCGGCATGGTGGCATTGACCGCACGAATTCTATCCATCCAGCTATTTTCAAAAGCGACACCGACCCGGATATACATATCCGCTTTGGACAATTTACTGATTTGGCGGGGATTGGGTTCGTAGGTAGCTGGACTGTCTCCCGGTTGCACCATGACGTTCACTTGCACCGCATCGCCACCCACCCGTTCTGCGATGTATTTTTGTGGCAGTACGCTGACGAAAATATTCAGTTTATCCGCTGTATCTGCCGATAGTGCGCTACTAGCCAGCAATAGCCATAAACAGCAAAGGCTCCACAACCATTGGCGAGTCATATTAGGACGACGGAAAGAGGGTAACATTACAGCAGGTGCTCCGGGTAGTGAGGCAAAGAAAAGTGATCTTATCGCAAAGTATGGGGCTTAGCTTGGATATTTAAATGCTGAAGGTTCGCCTGGAAATAGCTTCCTGATTACTGTTTGGTGGATTTAGTTCGGTATGTTTGTGAAAATACCGTTGGATTGATTGCTTTTTAATCATTATGTGCATAAGTCACAAATCTACTGTGAACAGGCGTACATAAATAGATGTAGCAAATAGTGATAATGGAATCACACACCGAAACACACGCAGCACGAATGAATTAAAAGATCCTCAAGCAGCTCTCTCTCGAGTTGTCCAACTTTTTCCGCCCTTAATACGGCGGATTTTTTTTGCCTGTGTATATTGTAGCTTATTTCCCCAGATCTTTTCATAACAGATAATGCTGGTTGAATGCTCCCTGCATGCTGCTTATGATCACTCTATGAACCAGCCTTCTTTACGCAAAATCATTCACCTCGATATGGACTGCTTTTATGCAGCTGTTGAAGCGCGTGATAATCCCCAATTACAAGGTAAGCCCATTGCCGTTGGTGGTTCGCCGGATGGGCGTGGTGTGGTGGCGACCTGTTCGTATGAAGCGCGTCAGTTTGGCGTGCATTCTGCTATGCCGATGGGGTTGGCGCTGCGTAAATGTCCGGATCTGATTATTGTGCGGGGGCGGATGGAGGTTTACAAACAGGCTTCCAGCGAAATTAAGGCGATTTTTACCGAATATACGGATCTGATTGAGCCATTGTCTTTGGACGAAGCTTTTTTGGACGTGAGTGGCAGTCAACATTTGCAGGGCAGTGCAACCTTAATCGCGCAGGAAATCCGCCAGCGTATTTGGGATAGCCAGCACCTGACGGCTTCGGCGGGTATTGCGCCGAATAAATTTCTGGCAAAGGTGGCGAGTGACTGGCGCAAACCTAACGGCCAGTTTGTTATCCGACCACAGGATATTGACAGTTTTATCCGTGAGTTACCGGTGAAGCGTATTCCGGGTGTAGGCAAGGTGACAGCTCTGCACATGGATAAACTGAATATTAAAACCTGTGCTGATTTGCAGCAGTTGAGTGCGGCTGATTTGAAGTTGGAATTTGGCAAGTTCGGCCAGCGTTTGTATGAGTTGTCGCGGGGTATTGATGATCGCCCTGTTAGTACCTCCAGTATTCGTAAATCACTGAGCGTGGAAGATACTTATAGCACTGATTTACCGAGTCTTGAAGCCTGCCTGAACCAAATTCCGGCGCTGTATGAATCGTTTGAGAAGCGCATGGCGAAAGCGCAGGAGCGGCAGTTTCAGCTGCCCAAAGCGCTGTTTGTTAAGTTACGGTTTTCGGATTTTCAGACGACTACGGTACAAACGACTTCTACCATCGTTAAGGAAGCGATGTTTGTGCCGTTAATGGAGCAAGCCTGGGCGCGAGGGGAGCGGCCTGTGCGATTGTTGGGCTTGGGGGTGCAGTTTGAAGATCCGGGCGTGCCTGAGCAGTTGGAGTTGTTTTCGGGAGTGTGATTCACCCCCGAATTTTAAAGGCAGCCCTTAAATTTCAGGGGTAAAATGTGCTTTATGTCTTTGTGAGTGTATAGCTGTTACCAGTCAGGCCACTGATCAAACCCCATTTGCTGACGCCCCAGTGCAGTCAAACTCTCTAAATCAGCCCGCCCCTGATAATCCACCTCATAATTCTCTGCCGCAAAATCTGGCGCACTCCCACCCCGCTCAAAACACTCGGCCTGTTTCACCAGATACTTCTCATTCTTATTACAAAAAGGCGCGGCACCAATATAAATCACGTTACTATAACCCGTGCCCTGATGCTCATCTTCAACACCATGCACCACATCAGGATGCCACCAGATCGTGTCGCCCGGTTCCATCTGTGGAATGCTGCACAAGCCTTTTAGCACATCAGCATGCCATTCCGGTGTGCACTGCAAAGCTCGCCCTGCGATGGCATCACACAGGTCATCTGCAGCGACATCATCCTGTAATGCCCGCAGGAACATCCAGCCCAATACCCGTGCACTGGGAATGAGTTGCAATGTGCCATCATTCGGGCCTTGTGGCGTGAGTGCTGTCCAGCCCTGAAAGGTACGGAACATACTGCACACGGCGGGTGAGGAGATTTCTTGCGTATGAATGCGGTAAGCGGCCTCGAAAGGGTTGAAGTCCTGCCAGTGTCCACTGATCAGGTGGCGGTAGACTTTGTGAAATCCCTCGGTTTCCAGCCAACGCTCAATGGAGCCGCCATCAATGTGTGGTTTCAGGCCTAAGGAGTTATCACCAGGTTCTCTGCGGCGGATACGGTCAGCATAAGTGCACTCCCGATCTGGATTGAAGACCCGCTTCCCCTCATGTTCATAATCCCACAAACGATTCAAAAACTGACGGGCACGGGCTATATTTTCATGTTGCCGGGCCTCTACTTGTGGCTTTGACCAATAAAGACTGAGGATTTGTGGCTTACCGGTCTGTAGCGCCGAAAAGTATTTATCCAGCCCTTTATCGGGTGTCTCATAAAAGCCATTTGTTTCAGCATATTCCCCAGCCTGTTGATTCCAGCGTTCCGCCTGGCTTTTATCGAAGGTGTTACGAATAACCACGCAGCCACGTTTACGAATTAGTCCACGATCGGCTTCGGTGACCTCCCCGTCAATAATCTGCTGCAGCGATAATTCCGGCACAACCGCCTGCCCGGCATCACGTAACTTAATGATTTCTTCCATTTCAGCGTTAATACTGTTGCTCATCGCGTTAAATGCAGTTGTATAATCCGGGTTTTTGGCGCGTAATTTTGCCTTAGCAGCAACAATCATTGGCTTGATATTGGCGGGGTCAACGATGAAGGGCATTGAATTAACTCCTGATTAAGTTCATATTACAATTGTAGCGTTCCAAACAATCAAAAACATCCTTCGGAGGAGAATGATGACTATGAAACTATTGAAGAAAACCCTTTTGGCTTCGGCTTTATCCCTGACATTTATGACTGGTGCGCAAGCTGCTGAAGAAGTAGAAGTGCTGCACTGGTGGACATCCGGTGGCGAAGCTAAGGCACTGGGCGTATTGAAAGCAGA
>CALHAO010000031.1 GCA_937931765.1 uncultured Thiotrichaceae bacterium | reverse complement strand
GCCTCAGCAAAAGCCGATTCTGCTTTTTCAGCAGCCAGATTCCACCACTCCACATTGAGTGCAGGTAAGGTATATTCACCCGGTGCAGTGCCTATTAGAATCCAGCGTTCCTGCCGCGTACCAATCAGGCTACCACCCTGATAATCATTGCGTAACTCAGGCTGATTAGAATAACCTTTAATACCTTTTGGTAGCACCAGTTGCATCTCTGGCAACTGTTCTGCCATCAAGCCATCAGCAATCACTGCAATGGTTAAAGTCACCGGCTCACCGGTTTTAAACAATTCCGGCGGTGTTTCCCAATGCATATTCAGTGACAGGCTGTTCGCGGGTAACCAGGTGCCTTGCACACCCGCTGGCTGGCCTTTCACATTCAGCGTTAATGCTTCCGAAAAACGCCGGATCTGACGACCACTCATCATACCAAACGGTACGGGAACGCTCCTGCGTTGTGCGTTCGGCTCCCTGACAATACCCTGAAAAATAGTCGGCCTGAATGTCAGCTCACCACTGGTTTGCGGGAATACAGCATAACGTCGCTCAGACACTTTATATCGAATGCCTTTGCGGTTGAGTGTACGGTTAGTGACCTTACCCAATTGCTGTACCAGCGCCTTGCCTTCACCCACTTCCGGATGCGACATACTCGCACCACCCGGCTGCAACTCAACCGAATGCAACATACGCTGCGTGACAATAAACTGCTGCTGCACGTAAGGTTCCTGCGTATCCACCTCCAACTCAACCAGCACGCTATCACGAGGCATATCATCACCCGCGCCGTCCTTACTGACCGTAATCTGGCTGGCTGGACTGCTATCAGCACCAAACTGAATCGGTGGAATTTGCACCGTACCCGTAGCTCTGGGGTAAAGACGCACCCGCCAGGAAAGCTCTTTACTAACCACACCATTGACCATACGGATATTATTTTTAACCGACGTGCCAACGACATCAAAATCTTTATTCAGTGGTGAAAAATCAGGGTTATCATCCGGCTGCTCAATCGTCGAAAATGTTAGTGTAAACTCTTCACCCATGCCAACGGGATTACGATCCGGCAACACAAAAATATCTGCCGCCAGCACCAGTGAAGGCAATAGGAAAAAGACCAACACACTGATATATCTGCAGAGGATTAACATCTGTTTGGAAAGATTTCTGAGCATCATTACCAAGCCTCCCCTTGTCCTGCCTGTGGGGAGCGCTGCCGGTATTGATACTGAAATTTACGCCGCCATAAACCAGCCGGGTCATCGGGTATTCTGCGCAGCCATTGTTCCATTGCCTGCTCTTGTTCTTTCGTTTCTGCGTCCATTGCCTGTTCCGGATTACTTCCTTGTTCTTGCTCAGACGGTTCCTGTTCGGCTTCATCAGCTGACTGATCAGGTGCTTCTGACTCACTTTGTTCAGCCGGGTTTTCCGGCGGCGACTCTGACTCCTGCTGTGAAGCAGGATCATCAGATTCTCCGGGTTGGTTTTGCTGCTGATTATCACCGTCTTGCTGATCGTTATTTTGATTATTCTGTTCGCCGTTCTGGTTATCCTGAGCGTCCTGATTTTGTTCCTGTTGCTGCTTCTGAGACTCCACCACATTTTTATTATGCAAAGCATCTTTATGATCGGGGTTCTGTTTCAGCAGCTCATCATAGGCTGCAATCGCCTGATCCAGCTTTCCTTGCCGAGCCAGTGCGTTACCATAGTTATATAGACCCTCCTGAGTTTTACTGCCTGCGTAAAATTTTTCCGCCTGAGCATAATCCTTTGCCCGATAAGCAGCGGCAGCCTTCCAATCCTCGTTCCTGAACAAGCCAGCAGCAGCCTCAGCATCACCGGCTTGCAGCGCCTGTTGTCCCTGTTGATCAGGCGTTTGCCACAAATCATCCCACAGCGCGGCTTCAACCTGTTGTGATTGCGGCAGCACAAATACCAATAACCAAACCGCCAGCCAACCACGACGGAAGAACAACATAGCTACCGGAATCAACAATAACACCAGCCAAATGCCCTGATTAAACCAGGCATCCAGTTTACGGTCATCTCCGGCTAATAAAGCTGCATCCTGCAAGCTCGCCGCCCACAAGGTATTCAACTGCTTCAAATCCAGGTCATCAATGCGATGCTCAACTATCATCCCTTGCCCGGCATTCGCTATGCTACCCAGTGTTTTACTATCCAGCTGCGTAATAACCGTTGTCCCGCTACTGTCGGTGAGGAAACCACCATTACTAAATGGAATAGGTGCACCCACTTCGGTGCCCACAGTCAGCACCGAAACGCTATAACCTTTGCTGTAAGCCGCTGTTGCCGCCTGCTGCGCCTGGGCAACATCACTGACACCGTCACTGATCAGCAGGATATGACCATTACCTTGTGCTGCCTGATCGAGAATTTCTACCGATTTAGTAATCGCGGCACTCAAATAACTACCCTGTGCAGGCATAATTTCCGGTGATAAATTTTTCACTTGCGCCGCGATAGTGTCAGTATCATCCGTCAATGGGGAAACCACGAACGCATCACCAGCAAATACCACCAGACCAGTCTGGCCATCTTTGCGGCTATTCAATAAGTCCAATAGTTTAAACCGCGCCGCATCCAGCCGGTTCGGACTCATATCTCTGGCATACATCGAGGCCGATAAATCTAACGCCACCACCACAGCCTGCTGACTGCGGAAAGCGGGTAATTGTTTCTTCTCCCACGCCGGGCCGGAGATTGCCAGAATCGCCAATAAACTCAGCAAACCAATAATCAATGCCGTACGCAAACGATGTGGTTGCTCATTACCACTCAAGACAAAAGGTGCTAACTGATCATCAACAATACCCGACCAGTCACCTTTGCCTTTTTGCCGTAAAATACGCCACAACACCAGTGGTATCAACAATAGCAACCACAACCAGCCCGGATACATAAAATGGAAATCGTGAAAATGACTCATCATGCTTCTGTCTCCAGCCGCAAAACAAAGGCCAATAATCCCAGCAAAAAGGCCAGTGACAGTGGCCAGCGGAACAACTCCTGTTGCGGACGCCAGCTTTCCGCTTCCTGCTCAACTGGTTCCAAACGATCCAACTCTTTATAAATCCGTTGAAACTCATCGGTATCACGCGCACGGAAATACTGCCCACCCGTTTTCTCCGCAATATCTATCAGCAACTTTTCATCCAGCTCAGCACTTTTATTAATCAAACTAAAACCAAACATACTGCGGGTCTGCTGGCTTTCTGAGCCAATGCCCACGGTATAAATTTTCAAGCCTTCAATCGCCGCCATATCCGCCGCTTCAAGCGGACTCACCGTCCCGGCTGTATTAGCGCCATCAGTCATCAGGATTAATACGCGATTTTTATCCGGCTTATCCTGCAAGCGCTTTAATGACAAGCCAATTGCATCACCAATCGCAGTACGCTCACCCGCCAAACCAATCGCTGCTTCATTGAGCAAGGTACGCACGGTCTTGCGGTCAAAAGTCAAAGGAGCCTGTAAATAAGCCTGATCACCAAATAACACCAGCCCGATACGATCACCTTCACGCTGCGCCAGAAACTCACCCGCCACTACTTTGGTCGCATACAAACGATCAACAATACGCCGGTTCACCCGAAAATCCTGCTCCTGCATACTGCCGGATAAATCAACAGCCAGCATCAAATCACGCCCGGACACCGGCAAAGCAGTCGCTTCACCCACCCATACCGGACGCGCTGCGGCGGTGACTAACGCCAACCAACCCAGAATGGCGCAGAGTATCGTCAGCCATGATGCCCATGAACGCCCTGCTTGTTTCTCTTCGCGCTGAAACTCACGCATAAACGGCACACGCAATGCAATACCCCGTTCATCCTGTGCAGGCTTCCACAACCAACGCACTAACAGCGGTAGTGGCAGGCAGGCAAACAGCCACCACCATGCAAACTCATACATGCGCGGCCTCCTGCTGCTTAAGCCAGTCACGAACCACTGCCACCAATGAGCTGGCATCACCCACCACTTGTTCGCGATAAGGCTGTTGCGTCAGCACTTCAGCGAATCGGGTGCTGAATACCTGCCCATGCTGTTGCTGATCCAAAAATTCCAGCCAGTCTGTACCAGTCAAACCCGCTGCATTATGGCGGCCATGCAGGCTAATCGCGCTGCGACGTAATAGAACAGAGAGTTGACGAATCATTTCATTCGGATCATTGGCATATTCCGCTTCAATGCGTCCTAATTCCTGCAAAGCAGGTCGCACCACTTGTTTACGGTAAACCGGCTGCCGACGCCCCCACCACCTAAAAGCCATAATGATTAATACAATGCACAAGGCCATTAACAACCACCAGCCCATCGCGGGCGGCCAGCCACCAATCTCAGGCGGCAGGTGTATATCGCGCAGAGGTAA
Organism: uncultured Thiotrichaceae bacterium; assembly: GCA_937931765.1. Classification (GTDB taxonomy): domain Bacteria; phylum Pseudomonadota; class Gammaproteobacteria; order Thiotrichales; family Thiotrichaceae; genus Thiolinea. Next base: position 1,979 of record CALHAO010000031.1, on the reverse strand, counting down.
TTCTTCCGGATTCATCGAATTCCCCGTGTCATTTTCAATAAACGCTCAGTCACTGAGTCATTAGTAGCCAGCTGAATCAGTGGTATCTGGTGTTTATCAGTAAATTGTTTCAGATTAGTGCGCAAACGCTCCGCCCTACCCTCATAATTTTTTCGCCACAATTTCTGACGCAGGTTAATCCATAGACTCTTGCTGCCATCGGTCAGGCGCAAGCGATCCTCAGCAGGCAGCTGATCTTCAAACGGATCACGGATAGACACCAATACCAACTGTGACTGGCGATTAATCATCGCGAGCTGACTGAATGCTTTGTCGCTCACCGCCCGGAAATCACTGATCACAAATACCTGCGTACCCGGTTCGGTCACCCGCCGTAAGCGCTGCCAACTGTCTATTAATACCTGTTCAGGCTGATTAAATTCAGCCATCGAATCAGCATCAGGTTCTTTTTGTGTCACCGTCGCCAGTTCACGCATAAAATGCAGCGCAGAAGAGCGGCTACGTGAGGGTTTGAATTCATGTATAGCCGCATCATCCTGCACCATGCCACCAGCACGATCGCCTTCGGACAGGGTTTTCCATAATAAAAGTGCTGTCACTTCAGCAGCTACCACACTTTTAAAACAACCCCGTGTGCCAAAAAACATCGGCGCACGCAAATCCAACCAAACCAGTATGGGTTTCTCACGCTCTTCCTGAAAAACCTTGGTGTGCACCTTGCCGCTACGCGCGGTCACCCGCCAATCGATAGTACGCACGTCATCACCGGGCTGATAAGGACGCGACTCGGCAAAGTCCATGCCGCGCCCTTTAAAGCGCGATCGGTGGATACCGACATGTTTCGCCAATGCGTGTCGCTTAGCCAGATTCAGTGTGCGAACCTGTGCTTGTAAGCGCAATAAAGATTGCAGCGAACTAAAAACCAGACCATCACCCGCTCGCATCAGGGAACAGCCACCAGCGCCAGTAATTCGTCAATAACATGCGTGGAAGTCATGCCATCCGCTTCCGCTTCAAAAGTCAGCAGGATACGGTGACGCAACACGTCATAGGCGACTGCCTGTACATCTTCCGGACTAACAAAATCACGACCCGCCAACCAGGCATGCGCTCTGGCACAGCGATCCAGCGCCAATGTTGCACGCGGGCTGGCACCGTAAGCAATACGTCCGGTCAGTGAATTGCCATAACGCTCTGGATTTCTGGTCGCCAAGACCAATTGCAGCAGGTAATCCTCAACATTGTCAGCCATGTAAACATCTAACACTTCACGCCGCGCATTACGCACATCATCAGGACTCACCACCGGCTGCTCCACCGGTTTTTCACAGTTGACATCCTCTCTGGCTTCTTTGCGTCCCAGTAACAAAATCAGCCGCTCTTCTTCGGGCGTTGGATAATCCACTACCACATGCATCAGGAAACGATCCAACTGGGCTTCCGGCAGATGATAAGTGCCTTCCTGTTCAATCGGATTCTGTGTCGCCATCACCAGAAACGGATCAGGTAACGGCCAGGTAGTACCCGCCACAGTGATCTGACGCTCGGCCATCGCTTCCAGCAATGCCGACTGAACCTTAGCCGGGGCGCGGTTAATCTCATCCGCCAGAATCAGGTTGTGAAATAACGGGCCTTTCTGGAACTGAAAAGTGCTGTCATTCGGATGGAAAACCTCAGTACCGGTAATATCAGCGGGCAATAAATCCGGAGTGAACTGCACTCGATGGAAATCACCTTCTATGCCCTGCCCCAGCATCTGGATGGCGCGGGTTTTAGCCAGGCCCGGCGCACCTTCTACTAACATGTGGCCGTCAGCCAATAAGGCTATCAACAGGCGATTTATCAGGTTCTTCTGGCCAATAATTTTACGCTCTAAATACTGGCCCAGCTTGTCAAAGTTATGTTTTTGATTCATGCTCAATTATCATTGTCTTGTGTTGTAGCAAGAATATACAGGCTATAGCTCCAGATTCAAGTAT
>CALHAO010000030.1 GCA_937931765.1 uncultured Thiotrichaceae bacterium | reverse complement strand
ACCTACCGTGCCCGTAACTTCCAACGCTAAACGTCGTGCAACCGCTCTGCCTTTTGCTTCATCCATCAATAGCACCACCGTTTGCCGACCACTTTGAAGTTTTTCCGCGCATAAAATCGAGCTTGTTTCTCCGGGGTCGAGGCCGTCCACATACCCCAGCGTTTCAGCCGTGTACTGTTCCGGATTATCATCTGTAACAACAGTTAGCCATCCGGCAGTTATTGCTTGTCGAATCCCGGCTTTTTCGATGAAGTCTTCTGGTGGTAGAACTTCTTGTTGCACGGTCTCTGTCATCACAACATCATCGAATAACAGGCGCAATAGCCCGAGTTGTTCGATACGTGCTAATGCAATCAATGGGCCTGCGTCAGCAATGACAAGCTGTGAATTCATAACCCGTTGCTGTTTGTTTGAGGTGGGGTATTGGCTGACATTTTTTCAATCAGGGCAGCTTCGGCTTGTTGTTCCTGTTCATCGTAATCTACGACAGGCAGTTCCATCTCAGAAAGCAAAGTCAGCATTTCTGACAGCGGCTTACCTGCAAATCGGGCGGCGGCTGCAACAGAAAGCTGTTTTTCACGGAATAATCTGATCGCCATTACCAGCCTGACTTGTTGTATATTGGGAGCGCCTGCCAGTTGTTCCATGCTAACTAACAGCGCATCCGGTCTGTCACGATTGGTGACCATCATCAGATCCTGCTTTGCTTGTCGCAATGCAGTGGATGGGTTATTTTTTAGTTGCCGGATGTTGACGACTTGCATATCATGTTCTCCCTTAATGTAGGAACATTTTTAGTTTGGCATAAGCTTGTGTGTAAAACAATGATTGATGAGTCACGCATCGAAGGTCCTCGCTAATGTTTGTGCAGGATTGCCAACTCATCCCCGGAAACCACCCGATAACTCGTACTCCGCCCCTGCGCCGGATTCTGCACCAACACGCCCCAGCCCACCAACGCCCGAATATCCCGCAAGGCCGTGTCATTCGAGCACTTCGCCATCTTCGCGTATTTCGAGGTATTCATAAAACCCTCAAAATCCCCCAGCATCCGGTTCATCACCACCCGCTGGCGCTCATTCACCGCACGAGGTTGTAACTGCTGCCAAACTCTGGATTTATGTAGCACACCCCGCAACGCTTCTTCAGCCCGGACTAATGCCCGAGCCAGACAAGACAAAAACCAATGCAGCCAGGGCGTAATATCCAGAGTGCCACGCTGCTGCTGTTCCAATTGAGCATAATAATCCTTACGCTCCGCCTCAATCTGCGCCGACATACTATAAAACCGTTGCGCCGACTGATCCGCCCGCGCTAACGCCATATCCGCAATAGCCCGTGCAATCCGCCCGTTGCCGTCCTCAAACGGGTGCACTGTCACAAACCAGAAATGCGCAATGGCCGCCTTAATCACCGGATCAATCGGCTGATCCTGCGTAAACCAGTGCAGAAATGCCGCCATCTCAGCTTCCAGCCTCTCAGCCGCCGGTGCTTCAAAATGCACTTTAGAGCGCCCGTAAGCCCCGGAAATCACCTGCATTTCTCCCGCTGAAGGTGGTCGCCACATACCCACCATAATCGGTGTTAAGCCACTAAATCCCGTCGGAAACAACGCAGCATGCCAGCCACAAAGCCGCGCCTCAGTCAGGGGGCGCTGGTAAAACTGTGTGGCATCCAGCAGTACCTCAACGATACCATCAACATGCCGATTGGATGGCACTAAGCCGCCCTGATCCATGCCCAATTGGCGGGCAATCGAAGAGCGTACTTCTTCCAGGTTCAGCTGTTCACCCTCAATAGCCGATGACTTCACTACGTCACTGGCTAATGCATTCAGGCTGGCTTCTTCCCGTAGCGCAAAACCAAGGTGCTCCATTTTCCCCAATAAACGGCCTTGTTGAGCACGTAGCTGTGCCAAGGGCGTAGTTAGCACCTGTTCGTCCCAATAAAAATCAGGCCAGTTTGTTTGTTGATGAATCCATTGCATGTCATCTTTCCGCCGGATAGTTGGCTATGCGGTAATTGTAGCACTTAATCACCGCATATTTTGCGGTGATTAGCTCAGTCATTCACCGCAGAAAGCCAAAACCAATGCAGCCCTGCTTAATTTATGTAACCATCACTCCGCTTGCTCACTGGTCTATTCTCTTGGTCAGTTGAACCTCCCACAAACCCCACGTGACTCAGTATCCTGTTGCTGAGTAAACGCTATAAAAGGTCGATGTACATGAGAAAAGCGGTTTTGCTATTAATGGCTGGCTTACACCTATGGTTGCTCATCAGCAGTAGCACTTATGCGCTGGCTGGGAACGAATCCTCACCGCTGGGTATCAATACCAACGAGGCGATGGAGACCGATGCCAGTTTGCCCTTCATTGACTTATTCCGTTTCGCCTTACCGTTTGAGTCGGCACGGCCCTGGTTGACCAAAGGTGAGATTGATTATGATGACCATGGCTGGCCTAGTGCATTGAATGGCGGACAGGTCGGTACGCGCTTCCTGAACGTTATTCCAGCCGATGCATTGCCCGGAGGCACTTATACCGTGCGCTATGAAGGGGAAGGGCGCTTACAATACGGTGGTGCTGCCAAGCTGGTTAAAAGCTCCCCCGGTATGGATCTGATTCGACTGGAGTCGTTGGATGAGAAAACCATCACTGCCACGCTGTATATCATGGAAAGTAACCCCGAAAATCATCTGCGCAACATCCGTGTCCTAATGAGTGGTGGCATTTGTGAGAATGATCCGTTTAAGCGGGTGGATAGCGCTAAGCAATGCAGCGGTAAATCCTACCAGGCGTTTGCTGATCATTACGAGGACATCACCTTTAATCCGGATTACCTGAATTTCATGAAAGACTTCAAAGTCATCCGCTTTATGAATATGTCCGGTATCACGCGCAATGACCTGCGTTATTGGCAGGATCGGCCTAATCTTGATGAAGCTACCTGGGGCGGGCCGGAAGGTCAGCGCGGGGTGCCGGTTGAAATCATGGTCAAACTGGCGAATCAGTTAAATATCAACCCGTGGTTTAATATGCCGCACAATGCGGGTGATCATTATCTCCGTCGCTTTGCTGAGTATGTGAAGCAGCACCTCAAGCCCACGCTCAATGTTTATATTGAATATACCAATGAAGCCTGGAACGCTGTGTTTGTGTCGCAAGCTGAGCACATGAAGCAAAAGGGTACTATCGCAAAATTAGATGCTGATCGCCGTATCGCAGGGTTTAAGTATTATTCCAAACACAGCGTGCATATTTTTAAGCTGTGGGAAGAGGTGTTTGGTGATACAGAGCGTTTAGTGCGGGTGATGGGTGGCATGACCACTGATAACGCGATGACTGAAATCATTCTGGCGTATCAACAGGCCTATCAATACGTTGATGCAGTAGCGATTGCGCCTTACTTTTATATTGATCAGGATGAGCTGAAAGCGCTCAGTGATGTAGACGGTGTGTTTGCTGCGCTAGCTGTGCCGGATAATCGTTATTCCATTGATAATTTGCTGAAGATTATCCGTCAGCAAGCAGAAACGGCGACCGCTTACGGTGTCGATTTAATCGCCTATGAAGGCGGCCAGCATCTGGTGGATCATAAAACGCACAAGATGACTGAAGGTGCTACACCGTACTTAGTGGCGGCTAATCGTGACCCGCGTATGGCCGAAGAATATCAGCGTTTGTTGGCTGGTTGGAAGGATGTGGGTGGCAAGTTGTTTGTGGCATTTTCTGCGCCCCGGCCACCTACCTGGCACGGCAGCTGGGGAATTACGGAATATATTAGTCAGCCGGAAGCTGAAACGCCGAAGTACCGCGCCTTGCTGACATTTAACACTGATCAGCCTTGTTGGTGGACGGGTTGTCAGAAGAACCCGTTACATCGTTTGCCAAAACCTGAGTTTGTTCCGAACGATTTAGTGACTGGTGAAACAGTTGTCGTTAAAGAGCCGACTTCGGTGACGATTAAGCGCGGCAGTGCTGACTTGCAAAAGGCAATACCGCACCGTATCGCAACCCTGATAAAAGGCACCTTGAGCAATGCTGGTGATTTATCCGTAGAATGGCGCGCCAGTTGGAATGAGAAGAATTTTAATCTTGCAGTGATTATTGATGATGATCAGCTGATGGAAGACTCTGATCAGGTTTGGGCGGATGATTCGGTTGAGATTTATATTGATGCCAACGGCAGCCGTGAAAGTCAATTTGATGGGAAAGATGACTTCCAGTTTGTATTTCGGATGAAAGATCAAGCGGTTAATCTAAGTGGTAGTTCGCCAAAACGTGATACTGGCAGCATTCGGCATAAAATGATTAAAACTGATGCGGGTTATCGTTTAGATACGACCATTCCGTGGAAATTACTGGGTATTAAGCCACGAGTGGGTTTAATAATAGGTTTCGATGTGCATGTCAATGATGATGATAATGGTCATTTACGGGATGCGAAAATGGCTTGGAATGCAGCTGTGGATCGGGCCTGGAAAAACCCTGAGTTGTTTGGTGAGGTGGTGTTGGGGGATTAAAACCCTATCAGGCTTGCTTTGGATGCCCGCTTACATGCTTATAAGGGATGATTTATTTCGCACAATCCGCTGGTATTTTCTTTATTTTGAGGAGGAAACGACCATAAGGTAACCAGTTCACACAATTAGCTGGCTCGCATTGACTATGCTCGAAAGAACACAGTTTAAAACAATAAAGCGAGGGAAAAATGAGTGTGCAGGTCTTGTTTATTTATGGCGCTCTTGCGGGGATGCTTAGCGTTTGTGCCTATTTGCCTTATATCATTGATACGTTGAAGAAGCGGACGCAGCCTCAACGTTCATCCTGGATGATTTGGTCTGTGCTGGCTTCGCTGGCGTTTTTTGCTCAGGTATCCGAAGGCGCTACAGACTCACTGTGGTTTGCTGGTGTGCAGACCAGTGGCACGATTGTCGTATTCCTGTTGTCTATTCGGCTGGGTAGCGGAGGTTTTATGAACAGGGCAGATTTTTTGGTACTGGTTTGTGCGGCTTGTGGTTTATGGCTTTGGTATCTCACTGAAACGGCTATTTATGCGTTGGTGATTTCCATCAGTATCAGCCTGCTCGGGGGGTTGCTCACCATCAGAAAAGCCTATCTTCATCCACACAGTGAAACGATGTCTACCTGGTTAATATCGTTTATTGCCTCTATCTTTGCGATGCTTTCAGTCGGTAGCCTGGACATTATAATGCTGGCTTATCCGGTTTATCTTTTTGTACTTTATGGCGCGATTATCAATGCCATGATCATGGGGCGTATGGAGTACCGGTCAGATATTGATACCATCCACATAATGGATCGACACAAAAAAGCCTGCTAAAAAGCAGGCTTTTAAATTTGGCGGAGAGAGAGGGATTCGAACCCTCGATAAGCTATTAACCTATACACGCTTTCCAGGCGAGCTCCTTAAGCCACTCGGACACCTCTCCAAGGGGCGCAATCCTAACCCAGTCCTACGATCTTGTAAACAAAAAAACCGGAGTATCCGCTGTTTTACCAGTACTACTCAGCGGCGACTTTTTTCTTCTGTGGCAGCACATCTTCGTTACACATTTCTTTGATACTTTTCTCGAACTCAGCAATTTTTCCTTGACGTTCTTTAGCGCTGAGGACTTTCTCGCTATTGTCTGATTTCCAGCGCACGATCGGGTTTGCCAGTAGTTGCTTCAGAGCCGCGTTCTGCTGGTCACAATAAGTCTGGTGTTTGATGGCGTTTTCTTTGCCTTCTGCCTTGGCTTTAGCCATCTCATCACTTCCAGGCTTGTCTTTTTTTACCGACCCGGCGGCGCTATTCTGAGCAGTTCCGGCAGCCATGCCAATTTCGTCACCAATATCTTCAGCTTTAGTGGCAGTGTTTTCGGGAGGTGTTTGTGAGTAATGGGTTTTGCCCGATGCATCTGTCCATTTATAAATTTCAGCATTGGCAGTAAAACTCAGGCAGAGCATTAACAGGGCGAGTACCAAACGCGGGGTATTTGGTTTCATAGTATTATCCTTATTTATAATTTATAGCTATACCCCCATTATACATAGTGAATGAAACAAAAAAATACGGCTCGTCGGAATCTGACTGACGGCTCAGGTCGACCCGTCAATCATAGTTTAGTTTGCTGAGAATAAAGTCACGCTAATGCCGCAGTGACAATGACTTCAACTTTCAGCGCTTCACGCGCCAGTTTGGCCTCCCCACAAGCACGGGCAGG
>CALHAO010000029.1 GCA_937931765.1 uncultured Thiotrichaceae bacterium | reverse complement strand
TAAACTCACCGCAATCCACGGGTTTTCCACCACTGCATAAGCCAGAAAAATAATAATCAGGCCAATGTATTCCACCGTCAGCGCCTTACGCTCGCCCCATTGTACGATGAGTTTGCCAATTTTGGGTGCAGCAAACATGTTGAGCACGCCATTGAGGATGAACATGGCCGCAATAGCTGATGCGTCAAAACCGAATTTTTCTACCATCAGGAAACCGGCAAACACCACAAAAATCTGCCGTCTGGCACCGGACATGAATTCCAGCGCGTAATATAGCCAATAACGTTTGCGCAGTACGATGGATTTTTTCTGCTCTTCATATTCCGGGAAGATAGGAAAAGCAAACCAACAGTAAAGAGCTAAAACAACAGTGATTCCGCCACCCAGCAGATACACCGTGGGCATGGGTAATTCAAGCCATTTGATGGTGACATAAACCAGTCCGTAGCCTATCAGGGAGACAAATGAACCGACGGCGATAATCTTGCCCATGCCGTGTGCTGCCGTTGATTTGTCCAGCCATTGCAGAGACAGTGATTGTTTTACAGTTTCAAAATAATGAAAGCCGATTGACATCAGCACCGTGGTGAAATAAAGCCCGAGCACGCTGGGGAATAAACCGGTAATAGCCGTGCCTATGCCCAGAATCAACATGGAAATAAAGGCCAGGGTTTGTTCTTTCATGATTAAAAGCACAAACACTACCAGAAAGGACAGAAAGCCGGGTATTTCACGCAGGCTTTGTAAAATACCCATTTCTACGCCGGTAAACGCGGCTTGCTCAATGGCGAAGTTATTCAGCAAAGCTTGCCAGACGCTAAATGAAATGGGTACAGCTGCTGCAAACAGGTACAGCAGAATTTCCGGGCGTTGCCAGTGTTTCGGGATTAATGTCATCATTTCAGAATCTTAGCAACCGCTCTGCTACAAATAGCTATTGTGCAGTAGGAGCCACACGTTGTGCAATTGTCTTCATGAAAAGACCATAAGCCGGAACAAACAAGGCCATGCTAATCAGTAGTTTAAACGCATAATCAACCGCCGCGATTTCAGGCCAGTTAGCGGCCATAAACTCATCAGTACTCTGATAGAACGCGATGCTAAAGAACAGAATGGTATCCAATAAGCCACCGATAACACTGGAGGCTGCCGGTGCTACCCACCATTGACGCTGTGCACGCAGACGATTGAAAATCTGTACATCCAGTATCTGACCAATAACATAGGCAATAAAGCTGGCTACGGCGATACGTGCGACAAAGGTATTGAACTCACTAAGTCCGGCTAAGCCCTGGAATTGTCCTTCGAAAAATAATACCGAGAATACATAAGAGATAATCAGTGCTGGCAGCATAACGGTGAAAATAATCCGTCGGGCTAAAGCCGCACCAAAAATACGTACCGTCAGGTCGGTGGCCAGAAAAATAAACGGAAAGGTGATCGCACCCCAGGTGGTTTGGAAGCCAAAAATGCTGACTGGGATTTGCACCAGATAATTACTGGCAGCGATAATAAATAGGTGAAATAAAACCAGAATCAACAGCGCACGCTGTTTTTGAGCTGAAAGAGCAGTCATGTCAGACCTTTTTGTCAATGGGGGTGAGGGAACCCAGTTAATGAACTGATAGCCGCCGGAAGCTTTTATCCGTAGCTGACTATCAGGCGCGGCGATTATACCCCGACTGTTCATTACGGCAAGTAGAAATCAAAGCGTTATTCTGTGTCTTTTTTCTGAAAAAGTAGCTTAAGGATTAAAATCGTGACGGGCAGGCCATGCATCAATAAGTCAAAAATATCCATAGGCGCACTGAGCGTACCGCTACCCAGCATTTTTAGTTTTTCCCACAAATGCGGCTCAGGTACAAATGGAGCCAGTCCGAGCATAATTGAGATCATTGCCAGTGGCAGTAGTGGGATTTTTCCCAGCAGTATACGAATTTTATTCATGAATTAATGACTTCAGCGAGTTGATGTGGAAACGGATGCTAACAATGTATTCAAGTGATTTCCAGCGAACTGCTGTAATAGGTGCCGACGGGTGTTAAAAATCCGTCGGCGGTATTGCACTGTTCACCGAACGGCGGAGGAGTGCCGGTGAACAGTCTGGAGAGTGTTGCATCAGTGGATAGTACTACCGGTTTTAATGGATCGACCAAAATAAATACCCATGACATCAGTCGGTTCGACCTGAAGTGCACGAGATACCTTCACTATAGTAGATATTTTTGCTTGTGAAATATCGGCACTAAACAGGCGATATAGCGTCTGGCGCGATAGTTTCGATCTTTTACTCAGTTCAGTCTGGCTAAGATTAAGGCTTTGGGCGCGATCTTTTAAAAATTCTGCGACTCTGGCTGCGGACATATTTTCATCTCCCTACAATGGCAACATGATCAACATCTACTATTTTATGCTGTTAAAAAAAATGCGATAGGTGGGATATTCCACTAAAGTTATGTTTTTATTTGCTTGAATACGTATTCAGTGTCGTGTAATGAGGCATGTATGCACACAAGCCCGTTGAGACTGGATTTGAACGCTCAAATAACCTATCTTGTGCAGCACACAAAAAAGCCGATATGGAGATTAAGATGACCCTAATCAAACAAGATGATGTTATTGATAGCGTAGCCGATGCGCTGCAGTTTATTTCATATTACCACCCACAGGACTTTGTTGATGCGATGCATAAGGCATGGCTGAACGAAGAGTCCGCTGCTGCTAAAGATGCGATTGGCCAGATTCTGGTTAACTCACGCATGTGTGCGGAAGGTCGCCGCCCGATTTGTCAGGATACCGGCATTGTCACTGTCTTTGTTAAAGTCGGTATGGATGTGCAGTGGGATGCCGAGATGACTCTGACTGACATGATTAATGAAGGTGTGCGTCGTGCTTATCTGAACCCTGATAATGTATTGCGTGCCTCTATATTAGCTGATCCTGCCGGAGCGCGTAAAAACACCCGCGATAATACGCCTGCGGTGATTCATTATGAGGTGGTGGCTGGTGATACGGTGAGCATTGATGTGGCTGCTAAAGGTGGCGGGTCTGAGAATAAATCCAAGATGGTGATGCTGAACCCAAGTGACAGTATTGTTGATTGGGTGCTTAAGACTGTGCCGACGATGGGCGCAGGCTGGTGTCCTCCGGGCATGCTGGGTATTGGTATTGGTGGCACGGCGGAAAAAGCAGCAGTGATGGCGAAAGAAGTGCTGATGGAGCCGGTGGATATTTATGAGTTGATGGAGCGTGGCCCACAAAACCGTATTGAAGAGCTACGTCTGGAATTGTTTGACAAGGTAAATCAGTTAGGCATCGGTGCACAAGGCTTAGGTGGTTTGACAACGGTATTAGATGTCAAAATCATGGATTATCCGACTCATGCGGCTTCTTTGCCGATTTGCATGATTCCGAACTGTGCGGCAACCCGCCATGCGCACTTCACTTTGGATGGCAGCGGCCCGTCTTTGCAAACAGCACCTGACTTAGATAACTGGCCGAAGATTGAGCTGGCGGGTGGTGATGAAGCACGTCGGGTGAATCTGGATACTATTACACCGGAAGAAGTGAGAACGCTGAAGCCAGGTGAGACAGTGTTGTTGTCCGGTAAGATGCTGACCGGGCGTGATGCTGCGCATAAGCGTATGATTGATATGCTGAATAAGGGTGAAAAACTGCCGGTTGATTTAAAAGGTCGGATGATTTATTACGTCGGGCCGGTTGATCCGGTACGCGATGAAGTAGTGGGGCCAGCGGGGCCAACCACCTCAACACGTATGGATAAATTTACCCGTCAAATTCTGGAAGAGACTGGCCTGATTGGCATGATCGGCAAGGCTGAGCGTGGCCCGATGGGACTGGATGCAATTCGTGATAACGGTGCGGTTTACCTGATGGCGGTGGGCGGTGCGGCCTACCTGGTGTCGAAGGCGATTGTGGGTGCTGAAGTACTGGCATTTCCTGAGATGGGCATGGAAGCGATTTATGAGTTTGAAGTCAAAGACATGCCGGTTACTGTGGCGGTGGATAGTACGGGTGAATCTGTGCATAAGACCGGCCCGGCGAAATGGAAAGGTATTATTGAGCAGAGAATTTCAGCGGATACTTTAAAAAGCTGATTTTGCCCCAACAAATTGCTGAAGTAATGAAAGTCATTTTTCATGTTTATAAGGTGAAAAATGACTTTCAGCGTATAATCTGTTAAAACGCGCAATCTTTATGGCAAATCTCCCGTTGTTGCACACGGGGAATGTTTTTTGGGGAAAACCTTTGAATAATAGTTCACGTATCTATCGCCTCTCATTCATTAATCAGGACAGGATTTATGAAATTTTTGCTAAGCAGGTGTATGAGGCTGATTTATATGGCTTTATTGCGGTAGAAGAGCTGGTGTTTGGCACGCAAAGTGAACTGGTGATTGATCCGGGTGAAGAGCGCCTGAAATCTGAATTCGCCTCAGTGAATCGCACGTTTATTCCTATGCACTCGATTATCCGCATTGATGAAGTGGAGAAGCCGGGGATTAGTAAGATTCATGCGATGGATGGCGGAAAGGGCAATGTTAGTCCGTTTTCACGTCCGCGTAGTGGGGATAAGAAGGATTAAGAGCAATCTTTCTTATCACTAGGTTTGAAGGCGTATTGTATTACTGAATAAAATGCGCCGCACCTGACACCCGGATAGAACTTCCCAATTCAGGTGTAATATCCGCGCTGATCAAAGACTTCGCTCCCATATCTTCACCCTGAATAATTTCAATGCTGCCGCCGTGTGGCCAGTTGATGTCACGCAAATAACCAGCAAAAGCAGCTGTTGCAGCGCCGGTGGCCGGATCTTCTATAACCCCACCGGAAGCAAAAGCATTTCGTGTGTGAAAGCGTCGTTCAGTCTCAGGGTAAACAAACATAATGGTGACAAGACCAGCGATGTTCATGAGGTGGCGGCCTTCTTCCAGGTCATAATGCATCGTGCTCAGCTTTTCACGTGAGTTCAGCGTGATAATAAGGTGGTTAGCACCGGCATTGGCCAGTGCAGGAGGGATGTTAGTGTCAAGGTCATCTTCCGTATATGAAAACAGCTTCAGCACTAATTGTATCAATTCGTCAGTGGTCGCAATGGCCTCGGATGTTGCAGGCGGTGATTGCAGGGCTGCAAGAAAGTGCCCGTCCTCAACTGATCCTTCCACTGATATCGTCGCTTCGTTCAATACTAATGGAAAAGTCCCCGCCCCTGATTGATGAGCAAGCGCCGCGCCCAAGGCGATGGTGGCATGCCCGCAAAACGGAACC
>CALHAO010000028.1 GCA_937931765.1 uncultured Thiotrichaceae bacterium | reverse complement strand
ACATTAGCTTCCACCGACTGACCACTATCAACAATCGGACTATCTGCAATTTCATCCGGATTTTTCTGATAAAGAATATTACCCTCCAACGTAATACTTGGAGTCAAACTGAATTGCGCATCCACTCCCAGATAAGGCGTGATGGCGGCTTTACCTTGATAAGCCGCCCGTTTGGCTGTCGCTTCTGAGTCACGCACACCGTAGTAATAATTCACCACTTCGTCACTTTCCCATTTAACGCCTGCCAACATGCCGACTGATAACTCACGAGAACCATTCCATTTTTGCTTATAGAGATCCGGGCCAAAACGCAGGTCAACAGCGTGGCCTTTATGTGTGTTGCTGGCATCCGTGGTCGCATCAATACTGAATAACCCCATGTCAGTATGCAAGGCAACCCGGCCACCGACATCAATACTCGCATCACGATCAGCCATACCTTTTAATGAATCGATTTTATCTCCATCGTAACCCCGGTTTTCTAACTTACCGATCACTTCCATTCTTAGGTTCGAGTCATTACTGAAGTTATAAGCCATAGTGTCACCCAGAATATTAAACCGGTCGCCACGATATTGTAGATGAGGGTGAATTTCGATGACATGGTCGCCACTGTTATCTTCGTAAAACGACAAGCGATTGCTGGTGCTTAGACCTATACCGAATTGACCTTTTTCTGACTCAGCTTGTGCCGCTGGAAAGCAGAGAATGACAGGGAGGATGGCGCATAACGTCAGGTTTGTCTTGTGCATAATAAAGTGTCCTTAATTTTGTAAAAGCTCCCTCGCCACTGCATTGATTCGGGCAAATCAATTACATTGAGTCCGGCGAGGGATAAGAGGTGAAATTGGTTTATTGAATCTGAGCTTTCAAATGATCGATTGCGGCTTCAAGCGCGGTATCTTTACCATTGCCAAAGCCGTCCAGGTCAAATGCGGTAACAGCAATATCGACCGGGACTCCGCTGACTTCATAGTTTTGTTCCTGATGGTCAAGCCAGATCTCGTTAGAAAGACTGACTTCCATGTCATTCAGCAACTGTTTGTCCATAGAGATAGAAAAGACGCCATCACTACGCTCGCCGATGATGGTGACTTCAGGAATGGAACGCATGGCCAATAAGAATACTTCTGCGGCGCTGGCGGTAAGGTCACTGCTTAATACCGCAATCGGTACATGCAATTGTTGTGATGCCGGGTTTAGATAGGCATGCACATTGCGGGTTCGACCCTGCCAATTATTGGTGTACTTAGTCAAAACCTGTTTACGCTCACGGGCAAAGTGATTGGCAATAGCCAGTGCAACGTTGTCGAGGCCACCTTCATTAGAACGCACATCGATGACCAAGGCCTTTACATCCTTAAAGTCAGTGACTGCCAGCGCCATAATTTCTTTAATGGCCGCAAGGTCTTCTTCCACAAAGTTAATACCTGGCCCTGGAAGCGTGTTGCTAATTCCCACCATACGGTCGACTTGAATAAAACCAATATCACCGTTGATTTTCCCCCAGGAGGTGACCTTCTGTGGTGCAGCATCCGGCCCGCCTGCTTGTTTCAGGTCGCGGAGATAGCTCGCTTGCACTTGCCTGATAGCAAAATGTGTTCTTGCTTCATACTCTTCAAAAGTACTGATTTCACTCTGCTGCTGGAAGCCATACTGCAAGTCTTTGGTCAGCTGAGCGGGTTGTTCAGGTGAAAACCCACGTTCGCCGCCAGCACTCAGTGCTATATGACCATCATCAATGGGGGCGAGCATATCGCTGAATACACTAAACAAAGCTTCCTGACTCATAGCGTCATTTATCATGGGCTGATAGGTGGTGTATTGCTGCTGCCAGTCCACGCCACGCTTGTCAAAGAAGGCGTAATAATCATTAAAACTATGCCAAAAAATCTCGAATTGTTGCGTAGGTGTTGCCGTTGTAATGAGCTGGTCAGCCTGGCACTTCGCCGGGAGCTTATCCATACGGGTAAAATAACGTCGGAAACTGGCATCTGTCAGCGGTAACGCCGAAAAAGACTGCTTGTTGACCTTTATTTTCTTATCAATAAGGGACTGGCCAACAGGGAATGCCTCTAATTCTGCATTACTAAGAAAGGGAAGCTGGGTACAGGTTTGACGGGTGTGCTGAAACCGCTGAGCACCTTTGCTGTCGATCACCCAAACGTTGCCATAGCCGACCTGCTCCCAGGTGCCATAATAATCTTTAGCATCGCCTGTTATGTAATAGTCGTCATTATGATCACTGTCATTGCAGCCACTCAGCGATAGCGTGATCAGGAACGTTGTTGCTATAAACGTGTATAGGGGTTGTTTCATATTATTTCCTGTTTTTAGTTTTATTTGAGATACAGGGAATACTATGAATTCGGGCGTCTTTTGTCTGTGAGAGAAATGTAGCTGTTTTGTGTAGTAGAAAAGAGTTTTGTAACGGAGCGTTACAAAACTCATACACTAATTACTTTCCTGTTCAGTTTTTATACAAAAATCACACCCGGATTAAATGACAAACATTATTGGATTTGTGCGCTTAAATGATCGAGTGCAGCATCAAGTGCGGTATCTTTACCTTTGGCGAAACCATCCAGATCAAACGCAGTGGTGGCAACATCCACCGGAACGCCACTGACTTCGTAGTTCCGGCCCGCATGATCAAGATAAACCTCGTTGGAAAGGTCAGCTTCCAAGCCTTTCAGCATATTCTTCGTCAGAACATCAGACAGTGCGCCGCTACTGGGTTCGCCCACCACACTGACTTGCGGAATTGAGCGCATAGTCATGAGGAAGGTTTCTGCCGCACTGACCGTCATGTCGCTGCTTAATAGCGCAATCGGCACCAGCAGGTGTTGTTTAGCAGGGTTCAGATAAGCTTTTACATGCTGACTTCGGCCCTGCCAGTTTTCGGTATATTTGCTAAGCGCTAGCTGATGCTGGCGTGTAAAATAGTTGGCAATCGCCATGCCCACACTATCTAAACCGCCACCGTTGAAACGTATGTCAATCACCAGCGCGGAAACATCCTGTAAATCACTGGTCACTTGCTGCATAATATTTTCAATGGCAATCAGGTCTTTTTCAGGGTCAATCGTATCAATATCACTCAGGTCAACCTGACTGTCTATGCCAGCCATCCGGCTTAATTGCAGGTAGCCAATATCACCCTTATCGCCCTTGATTCTACCCCACAACGCCACCTCATCATCCGGCCCGCCTGCCTGTTTTACCTGGCTTAAATAAGTGCCCTGCACCTGCTGCATATTGTCCAGTTGTGCCTCTTCAAATTCATTGAAATCACTGATCTCACTCTGCTGTTGAAACGCTTGATACAGCGCAATAACAAAATTAGGTGGCTGAGCTGGTGAGAAACCATCATCACCAGTGCTCAATGAAACATGATCATCATCCAGTGGCGCAAGCATGTCGGCTAATACACTAAACAATGCTTTCTGATCCATCGCATCATCAATCATCGGACGGTAAGTGGTGTATTGCTGCTGCCAATCAACGCCCCGCTGATCAAAAAAGGCGTAGTAGTCATTAAAAGTGTGCCAAAGATGTTCAAATTGCCGGGTGGGTGTGGCCGTAGTGATTAAGCGATCGGCCTGACAACTAACCGGCAATTGATCCAAACGGGTTAGCTGGGCTTTAAAAAGATTTGATGCCTGAAGGCGAACAGAAAAAGACTGCTGATCAGTAGGCACGTCTAAATCATTGATGAACTCACCCAGCTCTGTGTTATCCAGTGAGCTGTCCTTGATGCAAGTCTGACGGGTGTGCTGGTAATAATCTGCACCGTCCTTATTAATCACCAGAACATCACCATAACCCACTTGTTCCCAGGTGCCGTAAATGTCTTCGTATTTAGCTTTTGGGTCACTGTCATGACAAGCAGTCAATGAAAGCGTTACCGCAAGCATTGCTGTGATCGGGATATATAGGGATTTGTTCATTATCATTCCTGTTTTTAGTTGTGTTTCAAATACAGGGATACTATGAATTCGGGTATCTGTTGTCTGTGGCAGAAGTGTAGGTGTTTTGTGTGCTGGAAAAGAGTTTTGTAACGCTCCGTTACAAAACTCTTACATTGAAAGTGTGGTTGTTAAGTATAGTTCAACTATCGCGCCCAGATTGAATACCACGCACGCAATTCATTGTGTTCAGAACGTTTTGAGGAAATGTCGGATTTCAGGCTCTCAATGCTCTGTCTTAATTTTTTCATCGTTCTGCGGTGTTTCTTATCATTGCTATTGCCTTGTTGCAGTGAAGCCAACTTCCGGTTTTTTTTACGTCGTTCGTGGCGCAAATCTTCAATATCGTCATGTAAATTATTCATAGCTAAATCAAGGCCGGGAAGATAGCCAACCAGAAAACGATGTTCCAGGTTTTTGGGGCAGGTACCGTAGTATTCTGAACTACTTGAGCCATGCCTAAGCCCGCCTTCTTGTGTGCAAAACTGTTGTAAGCCCCTCGCATAACCCGAAAAGTAGGTCTTTTTATCAGAACCGATTTGATAGCGTGCACAAGCTTTGTTGTGCTTACGCAGTTCTTCGTTACCGCGTAAACCCACTGCGGCATCATTATAACCAATACTGGCCCAATCACCTTTACGGCAATCACTTTCATTGAGTGTTGCACAGCCATTAATGGCAAAAATAGCGACCAGGAATAAACAGGCTTTGGTGATGCTTTTTTGTGAGGGAAGCTGATTGAAGCACGCTTGAGACAACATAAATAACCTCTTGTTAGTTTGATTTTTAATGGAATAAATTATAAGTATTTAGCTGCTTTATTTCTGTTGTAGAACTGTAGGTGTTTTGTACGAAGCGAATGCTTTATAGACAGGCTAGTTACAAAATCTCAACACTTCTCCGATTGTCGGTTGCCTGATCGTAGTGAAGAATAAAAATACAAACGAAGCAATCACAGGAGATACAAATGAAAAGACCAACATGGGCAACAATCGTTGGAGTGCTGGCGATCCTATTCGGCATCGCAGGTGTTTTTGGCGGGGCAGATGAGATGTCGGCTCCGGCAGTGGTAAAACTTCAACATGAAGTGCTGGAAGTACTGCGTAAGGAAAAACCTATACCGGAAGCAGAAACGCCTGCACCGCAGGCAGGAGCTGATGAAGAAGATGAAATTGATATGTCGGTAGTATTTAAAGTATCAACCAAATCATTCACTTTGCCTGACTGGTATAAATCATGGGCGCTGGTGATCGGCGGCCTATCAATGATTGTCGCTATGTTTTATTTTTCTTCTGGCATATTACTTTTAATGGAAAAGCGTTATGCAGTACAAGTTTTTCATATCGCCATTGTGCTATCAATCATTTGGGTGGTTTTCCAGGCAATCATATATTCCCGGTCAGGCAGCCCGGTACTAATGGCTCAGATACCGTCAGCTTTAGCCAGTGTCGTGATCGACATCATGTTGGTGATGGTTGTGTTCTTTGGCAGTAAAGTAAGCAACGCAAAACGTGTCAAACGATGTGAAAAGTGATGGCCATCACCGGGTTTCAGTATCCGTTTAGCGCTGAAGTTATAGGATTCAGTTACAAAACTCCTACACTTTTCTGCTTGTTGATCACTTTGACTTTATGAAGAATAGAAATATGAACAATACAAGCATTCCAAATCCCTACCATACGATCCTGTTGGTCGAAGATGACCGGCGGTTATCTGACCTAATTGTGGAATACCTGCAAAAACAGGGTTTACAAGTCGAAGTCGAGTATCAGGGCGATACCGCAGTCCAACGTATTCTGGATTTACAACCCGATCTGGTGGTGCTGGATCTGATGTTGCCCGGATTAGATGGGCTGGAAATATGCCGCCAGGTACGCCCGTATTACGCTGCACCGATTCTGATGCTGACGGCAAAAGACGAAGACTTTGATCAGGTCGTCGGCCTGGAACTGGGAGCGGATGATTACGTCGTCAAACCGGTTCAGCCTCGGGTGTTATTGGCGCGTATTCGTAGCCTGCTCCGGCGTATACCGGCGGCGACTACCGTAGCACCCTCCCCCACATCAACCGCCATACCCACCACTATCCAGTCATTCGACTTTGGCCGCCTGCACATTCAGCCCGCTGATCGTGTGGTAACGTTAGCGGGTAAAAATATTGAGCTAACCACACAGGAATATGATTTGCTCTATCTGTTGGCCTCACAGGCGGGCCGGGTGTTAAGCCGCGACGAGATTCTCGAATCATTGACCGGTATTGAGTATGACGGGCTAGATCGCTCGGTGGATGTGCGAATTTCTAGGCTGCGCAAACTACTGGAAGATGATCCGGCCAAACCGGTAGGTATTAAAACGGTACGTGGACAGGGTTATCTGTTTTCCGCACAAGGTTGGGTAACATGATTCGTTTATTAGTCACCCTGAACGTCATGTTGATCATCGTGGCGGTGCTTTACACCTTTGCTGTGAATACAACATTGAATACCATCCTGCGAGCGCCGATTGAGGAGAACTATCAGCAGAGAGGAAGAGGCTCAATGCAACTGCTGAATGAGTCTGTCGCTGGTTTGGATGACAGGGAGCGTCAGAAAAAATTGGTGGAGCTGCAAAAACAGTTTGTTTATCCGCTCAATTTACGCCGACTTTCTACTTTTGGTTTTAATAAATATGAGCGCGAGCGTTTGCTACAGGGGTTAATTGTATGGCGCGATATTGAGGATGCTGATCACGTTTATGCAAAATTAGCAGACAACGATGAATGGGTTTGGGAATTCGCGCTTGATTTGCCCAAGGTATTAGATGAAGCGAATACATCCGCTGGTACATTCTATCTGTTACAGCAGCAGCTGGTGGGTAAACCGGAGCAGGAATGGCAGGCAATCATTGCCAAACGTCAGCCGCAGTTTGGCTTTCCGGTGATTCTACATAAGCCGGGGGCTGTCACTTTAAGTGAAACAGAACAACAGCAATTGGATAGCGGTGAGATTCTGGTAATTATTCATGATGAATACACCGAGACGCACTACCAGCGCGTCGGTGACAGTGAATATGTATTGCAGCTGGGGACGTTTGAGACACCAGCGATTGGCCGCAATATTAATTTAATTGTATTCGGGGTTTTCGTATTAACCATTTTGCTGGCCAGCTTTTTCTGGCTTCTGCCCATGTGGCGGAATCTAATGCAAATCAAGGTGGCCGCTGAGGCTTTCGGTGATGGTGAATACGATACGCGTGTGCCGCATCACAAGCGTTCGCGACTCGCAGTAGTCACCCAGGCATTCAATGCGATGGCTGAGCGCACCCAGCATAGTATCCGCGCTCAAAAAGAGTTAACCGGCGCAGTATCACATGAATTACGCACCCCAGTAGCACGAATGCGCTTCTCGCTGGATATGCTGGCGGCGACTGATAATGACGAGGATCGCCAGCGTTATATTAGCAATATGAACCAGGATATTGATGAGCTGAATGACCTGCTGGAGGAAATGCTGACTTATGCCCGGCTTGATCAATCAGCTGATCCGATCACTATGAGCAATACATTGCTGACAAGTTGGTTTTCTTCGGTCATGGGCAGCCTGGAGCGTTTGGCCGACAAAAAAAACCTTATCTGGCGGCAGGAAGGTATTACGGAGCATGAGCGGACGATGATGTCATCGGTGATGATGAACCGAGTGGTGAATAACCTGGTACAAAATGCTTTACGCTTTGCAGAAAACCGCGTTGAAGTAGTGCTCAGTAAGGATGGCAATGATTATCTGCTCCGGGTGGATGATGACGGGCCGGGTATCCCTGAAGCAGAACGTGGGCGCTTATTTGAGGCGTTTGCGATTCAAGACGATAGCCGTAATAAGGCACTGAGTGGTTTCGGTTTGGGGCTGGCAATTGTCAAACGCATTATCGAGGGGCATCATGGGCAGGTAAGTATTGAAACAGCGGAGTTGGGTGGAGCGCAGTTTTTGGTGAGGTGGCGGGTGAACAATGAAATGATTACACGGTCAAATTCAAATAGTCATGGAGAATGAAAATGAAATTTAATCAGTTTTTAGTTATGGGTTTAAGTGTGTGGGTGTTAGCTGCTTGTAATTCAGTAAAACACGAGCCGCCGAAACATAAGCAACCATCTAGTGGCCTACCAGCGCCTAGCTCACTGCCGACAGCGCCTAATTGTGCAGCTGACGGGCCGGGTTGCCAGCAGTTTAATCCGAATAAGGGTAAACCAGCCTCTTAGTCGGATTGTAATTATTCTGATCTGGTATTGGGTTTTTGACACCTGGAACAGTAAATTCCTCTCAGGGGCATGAGAGGGGTACTGGGTTTTCGACAACCCAGTATTTTAATAACATTTCTTATACACTTCTTATACATTTTCAGCGTGCATCTACCTATATACTTCTGATTTCTAAAAAACAAATTTAAGGAAAAAAAGTGCAGAAGTTTATATTTATAATGGTTCTTTCCTGTGGATTATTCGCTTGTAATAGCTCCGACTCCGATAAAAATAGCCCAAGTCCCGGTCAATTTACGTCACTGCGCAGCACCATTGAGCGTGACCTGGCTGAAAACAATGCCGCTGCCGTTTCAGTAGCTATATATCAGGACGGTGAGATTGTTTTTTCTGAAGCTTTTGGGGACAAAGTACAAGGAGGAGAAGCTGCCACTCCTGATACCCTTTTTCAAATGGGTTCTACCACTAAGATGTTTACTGGTTTAGCCACATTGCAATTAATACAACAAGGCCTTTTTAACACCGGGGACAAGCTAGTTAATAGCCTGCCTGGAATTCAATATCCGGCTGATCAGGCACCAAACTGGCAAGAAATTAATGTTCAGCATTTGTTAACACATCAAGGCGGATTCCTTGACAATTATATTGGCAGTGATTCTAGTAGTTCACTGGTTG
>CALHAO010000027.1 GCA_937931765.1 uncultured Thiotrichaceae bacterium | reverse complement strand
AAAACTACTGGATAAATCCGGCCCCTGAGCTATAAACGTGTGTTAGCAAGGTTCCGTTGACAGGAGTGTGGGTCAGCTGAGGTAGGAAAGAGGGATAAAAGTGCTAAGTGAAGCTGAATGGCAGATAAACGGATATTCTGGAAGGTGATCAGAGCCTGGCAGGGGGATGCGCTAGGCTCTGAGTATTTTTTGCTATTTTATTCTTTGTGCAGCATCTCTTCAGCGAGTGCGTTTGTTGCTTCAGTGATTTCAATGCCGCCGATCATACGGGCAATTTCTTTCACACGGTCGGGGTGTGAGAGCTGCTGGATATTGGTGCTGGTTGATGCTTTTTCTTTGTTCTTGCTGATCAGGT
The DNA here is from genome assembly GCA_937931765.1 of uncultured Thiotrichaceae bacterium. GTDB lineage: Bacteria > Pseudomonadota > Gammaproteobacteria > Thiotrichales > Thiotrichaceae > Thiolinea. Next base: position 9,350 of record CALHAO010000027.1, on the reverse strand, counting down.
AGTGTTGATGTGCCTGAGAAGCCACCTGCGGCAAATGGGTGACACACAGCACTTGCCTATTGTGGCTTAGTGCACGTAATTGTGTGCCGACCACTTCCGCAATACCACCACCAATACCGGTGTCTACTTCATCGAAAATTAGCGCCGGAAGCGTTAGTTTTTGTGCGGCGATAATTTGAATAGCCAAACTGATGCGGGATAATTCACCCCCTGAGGCGACTTTGGTCAATGGCTTTAAGGGTTGCCCCGGATTAGCACTCACCATGAATTCAATGTGGTCAGTGCCCTGAGGTAAAAAAGTGGTGCCGCTGTCCGGTGTGATCTGTATTGAAAAAACACCGCCTTGCATACCCAATTCCTGCATTGCCTTACTCACACCGGCTGAGAGTTTTCCTGCTGCTTTGCTGCGTTTGGCTGAGAGCTTTTGCGCTTGTTGCCGATATTGTTCGATAGCCTCATCCAGTTGCTGCTGGACAGCTTCAATATCGTAATCATCACTGTCCAGTTTACTCAGTTCCGCCTGCATTTGAGCCAGATGATCCGCGAGTAGTTCCGGCTCCATGCGATGTTTACGCGCCATAGTGCGGATGTCCGCAATGCGTGTTTCCACCCATTGCAGGCGCTGAGGGTCAAGTTCCAGTTCCCGGCTGTAATCACGCAATAGATAGGCGGATTCCTGCAGCTGGATTTGTACACTATTCAGCAGTTCCAGTGGCGCTGAGAGGTTGCTGTCCACATTGATTAGCGGGGCAAGCTCCTGAATCTGATGGCTGAGTATGGAGTATGCGGAAGGCTCATCATCATAGAGTTTGTCGTAGCTTTGTTCGGTCAGGGTTTTGAGCTGATCTGCATTGGCCAGGCGATTCAGCTCTTCATCCAGTGATAAGAGTTCATTCTTTTCCAGCGCCAGATTTTCCAGTTCCTGGGTCTGAAAACGTAACAGGTCAATGCGCTCCTGATGCTGTTGATTTTCACTGGACAGTGTTTGTAAGCGTCCATGCAGCTCTTTCCACTTTTCCCAGTACTTGCGGGTGGTTTTTAATAAAGCTTCATTGTCTGAAAAGTCATCCAGCATGTGGCGTTGTGAATCTCTTTTCATCAATGACTGATGTTCATGTTGGCCATGAATATCAACCATTTGCTCACCGAGTTCACGAATCAGGGTCAGTGTGCTGGGAGAGCCATTAATGAAGGCGCGGGATTTTCCGTTGGCAGAAATAACCCTGCGTAGAATGCACTCATCTTCTTCATTATCAAGTTCTTTTTCTTCCAGCCATTTGCGGGCATGCGGTGTATAGGTGATGTCTACCGTGAGGGTGATTTCCGCTTTTTTTGCGCCGTGGCGAATGCTGCCACTATCTGCCTTATCGCCGAGCACCAGACCAATGGCGTCCAGTAAAATGGATTTACCTGCACCGGTTTCTCCGGTGAGTGCTGTCATGCCTTGATGTAATTCAAGGTTCAGCTCATCAATAATGGCAAAGTCACGGATATGGATGTGGGTTAGCATTACAGTTGTGTTCCCCAATGTAATTTTGAACGCAGAATATGATAGTAATCGTAATTCTGTGGGTGCAGTAAATGCATCTTTTCCTGATAAGCACGAATAATGATTTTGTCGCCTGAAATCAGTTCTATATTGTTATGGCCGTCAAATGACACCCGTGAGTCGACGGGGCGTTGGCTACACAAACTGATTTCAATGGTGCTTTTGCTGTTAACCACCAAGGGCCGGTTACTAAGCGTATGCGGACAGATGGGTACCAGCACTGTGGCTTCCAGTGACGGATGCAATATCGGGCCGCCGCTGGATAATGAATAAGCCGTAGACCCGGTCGGGGTGGCAACAACGATGCCGTCAGCGCGTTGGGTGGTAACAAAGCTGCCGTCTATACAGGTGGTGAATTCAATCATGCGGATTTCATTGCGAGAGTGCAGCACAATATCGTTCAGTGCTGTGCCAGCTCCTAATGTTTGTTGCCCACGATAGACCTCGGCATAGAGCAGGCAGCGTTGTTCTTCGTGATATTGCCCCTGAAGAATTTCTTCCAACTGGTGGGTCATTTCATCCGGCGATACATCAACCAGAAAACCCAGGCGACCCAGGTTGACCCCCACAATTGGTAAGTTATAGGTGGATAGCAGACGCCCGGCATTTAGCAAGGTACCGTCACCGCCGACCACGATGGCCAGATCAGCCTGTTGTGCGATCTGATGTTCATCAGTTTCAGGGAGTTGTAAGATCTTAGCCGGTGCACCGGAAGCCAGTATTTTTACACCCCGTTCGGTCAGGAATTGGTGAAGTGTGTGTAGTGTTGCCTCGACGGCTTTGCCTTCCCGTTTGGAAAAAATCCCGATAGTCGAGAATGGATTCATGGTATTAATGGCCTGATAGCTGATGGTATTTATACGCAGCGTATTGTATCGACAGTCGCGTGAAAAGGCTAAATTGAGACTTTGCTGCTAAAAGTGTTGGTTGGGAAGCCGTTATGAAAAGGCTTTCTCTCGCAAGCATGGAAGTCTTTGACTTTCACCGTAGCACTTGAAAAACGCTTTATTATGCTTATCTTAAACAAAGAAGTGACCTGAGTAGCTGACTTTTCATGAATACTGATAAACAACCCGAAGAATTAACAGAACGTGCCCAACACATCCTTAAAGTGTTGGTTGAGGGCTATATTCAGGATGGTAATCCGGTGGGTTCCAGTACGCTGGCAAAACGCAGCGGCCTGGCTTTGAGTGCAGCTACCATTAGAAATGTGATGGCTGACCTTGAGAATACTGGCTATATTCGCTCTCCCCATACCTCGGCTGGTCGTATTCCGACCTCACAGGGTTATCGTTTATTTGTCGATTCTCTGGTTAAGGTGCAGCCGCTGGAATCCAGCAGCATAGACAGTTTGCAAATACAATTTAATGCGAATCAGGATACCGGTACGTTGGTACAGTCTGCCTCAAATATTCTTTCACGTGTTACCTCTCTGACAGGTTTAGTCACTATCCCACGGCATAACCCCTCTTCAATCCGCCAGGTTGAATTTTTACGTTTGGCGGATAATCAGGTATTGGTGATTCTGGTATTTAGCCGGAATGAAGTTCAGAACCGAATTATTCAGCTGGATGATGCTATTTCTGCTGATGAGCTTCAGCAGGCTGCCAATTTCCTGAATGAGTGTTTGGTGGGTAAAGACGTTAGTGCCGCCAGAGTCAGCTTACTTCAGGAGATGCGCGAGCACCGTGAGGATATGAATGCGCTGATGATGTCAGCGATTGAGTTGGGGGAGACAACATTTGGTAATGCGGCTAATCACAGTGAAGATGATTATGTGATTGCCGGTGAAACCAACTTGATGGGTCACGAAGACCTTTCCGATATAGATAAGCTGCGTGATTTGTTCAGTGCCTTTAACCGTAAGCGCGACATCTTGAAATTATTGGATAAAAGCATTCAGGCCGAAGGTGTGCAAATTTTCATTGGTAGTGAATCCGGTTATGAAGTGTTTGGCGATTGTAGTCTGGTCACTGCGCCTTACTCAATGGGGGAAGGTCAGCTGGGTGTATTGGGCGTGATTGGCCCCAAGCGCATGGACTATGAGCGGGTTATTCCGGTAGTTGATCTGACCTCCCGTTTATTAAGCATTGCACTTAATAGAACCGGCCCCGGTAGTCATTAGCCACTTGCAATAAAAGAACCCCGGCGTTTCTAGCTTTTATCTCGACAGGGTTCTTTTTGTATTTTCCTACCGCACCTGTGTTCTTATTTTCCCTGTAAGTTTTTCAGGTGGTTGCCTAATTTCTGTAGTGCTTCATCCTTTTGCAACAACGCTCTGTTTTTCACTGATACCTGCTGATTAAGTTGTTCAATCATGCGTTCTTTGAGTTGAATGACTTTTTCGGTACGTATTAACTGGTGACTCATGTCTGAGTTCTCTGCCAGATCTTGCATTGAGCTGGCTAAGCGCTGGATTTCTACCCTGAGTATTTGATTGTCGTTGCGCAGCTGTGAAGCAACATCTTTTTCCTGCTGTAATTGTTTGGCCAGGTTATTTAGTTGTTCCAGTATTTGCTGGTCAGTTTTTTGGGTTTGTACTGATGCACCCTGTGCTTCTCTGACCTGACGGGACAGGCTGTCTATCTGAGCCAGTATTTGTTGGTTTGCCTGCGCTGCTTCGGGATTGTTGTTTTGGCTTTCAGCGATCTGGCGGGCTAGCGCGTCCATTTGATCCAGCATCTCATGATCATTCTTTTCCGTTTGAGCGTATAAGTTCTGTGTCTGACTTAAACGCTCGTTCAATGCCTGAAGTTGCGACGAAATTTTTTCATTCAGTTGTTGTGAGTGGTTTGCAGCTTCATTTTGCAGTTGATGACTGATGCTGCCAATGTGCTCAAGCAACTGTGCAGTTTGGTTTTGAGCGTTTTCTTTGGTCTGGGCAGATTGATTTAACTGGCCATCAATGAGTGACAGTTTTTCTTGCAACAAACTACCGTGTTCATTGGTGGAGGCTTCTACCATTTTAACAATCAGTTTGACCTGACGCTGCAGGTCACCGTGTTGTTGTTGTGTTTCCGCCTGCATTTTCTCCACATTAACCTGTAACTGTTGAAGGTGATTTTCACTTTGCTGTTGTTGGGCTTCGAGGATGTGTGTCTGGCTGTTATCAAGCCGTTGTTGCCATGAGGCACCCGTGTTATTCAGTATATTCTGGATACTTTCCAACGTGGTATTATGCTGCCCCTGAAGTTGCGCATTCTGAGTGCTGAGTGTTTCTTCAAAAGTGGTTTTATGGTTGTCCAGCTGGTTGTGGAATGTTTCTATTCGCAGCTGCTGGTGGTGTTGTTCCTCATCCAGTTTCTGTTGTAACAGATTTATTTTTTCCTCCAGAAATTGGGCCATTTCAGCTATTTTGTGCTCACGTTGTCCGTACTGAGCTTCTCTGGTTTCAAAGGCCTGATCCCGTTGTGCTAGCAGTTCTTCGCGCTTGACTAAGGCAGACTCTTGCTCGGTAAACTGTTTTTCGCGCTCCAACAGCATTTGTTCATGTGCCTGATGTTTTTCCGACTGCTGTGCAAATTGCTGCTCACGGTCTTGGGTGCTGGTTTCTTTTTTGAGTAACAGATTTTCCTGTTCCTGCATCAAAGTGAGTTGCTGTTGTAACTGATCTTCTTTCTGAGCAATAAACGATTCTTTGGTTTGTAGTTGTTGGTGTAATTTTACAATTTGTTCGTCTTTTTCTGTAATCAGCTGTTGCTGATTGTCTTGATCGTTATTTCTGTTTTCCAGTATTTGCTGCTGGTTGAGCAGGCGGGCATTATTCGCTTCGAGCTGTTCTTGTAGCTCGGTAATTTTCAGATCCCGTTCTGCCACCTCACGATCCCGCTCTTGTAGTTGCGTGAACTGTGCATTAATTTGCTCTTCACGGCGTTGTAACTGCTCACCATGATTGGCAATAATCTGGTCGCGGGCTTGCATCTGGCGATCTTTTTCCTGGATCAGGTCATCACGTTGACGCAATAATTGTTCGTGTTGCGTGATGGTCTGTTCTTTTTCATGCAACATGCGGGTTTGTTCTACCAGTTGCTCATTGGCTGTACTGTGCTGTTCTATTTTGTCTTCAATAAACCGGTCGCGTTGGCGCAGTTGTTCTTCGTGTTGCTCAACAATTTTTTCATGTTTTTCTTGTAGGGTTTCCAGCTGGGACAGTCGTTGATTGAGTTGGCCGGTGAGTTTTTCACGCTCCAGTAACTGCTCATCCCTGCTGCTGATTTGCTGGTCACGTTCACTGAGTAACTGCTCATGCTCATGGGTTATTTTTTGATGGTTATTAACCCACTCCGTTAATTCCTGAATCTGTCGGGTATACTCCTGAATAGAATCATCGCGCTTGTTGATTTGCTTGTCACGATTTTCCAGTTCACGATCACGTTTGTCCAGATGACGTTCTTTTTCTTCAAGCTGGCGATCCTTTAGTTTGAGTTGCTCTTCGCGTTCCCGGATGCCTTTTTCGCCATGATGTGTGTTCTGCTCCATATCAATCAGGCGTTTTTCTACGACGCGCATCAGCTCATCACGTTCCCGGATAGTCTGATCACGATCTTGAATAACCCGGTCACGTTCATGCAGGCGTTCTTCAAATTGAATAAACCTGCTTTGATAGTCAGCATCATCTTTGTGGGTATTCTGAAGTACTTCTTCTTTGTTATGCAGTAGCTCTTCGCGCTTAGCCAGTGCACGTTCCAGGTCTTCAATGACAGTGTCACGGTTATGCAGGCGGGTGTTGAGCTGTTTTATTTGTTGTTGAGCACCGTGCAGTGCATCATTCATACTTTCTGTAGATTTGATGATGTTTTCGCGATCATCCGTGGTGAGAAAGCGATTGCCCCTGATCTTTTCAAGTAAAGATGTTTGTTCTGTGCTCATGATTTTATTGTTCTTATTTAATCTTATCCAGCTGCGCACTGTAACATATTTTGTTGAATGACAAATGAAACTGATCTGCCTATCAATTTTTTTATTAAGCATGTATACGGTGAACTATAGTGATTATTAGCACTCCAATGTGAAGAGTGCTAACATTGCTCTCATAGTCGATTCAAGGAGATAACAAATGACAAACGCTTTAATGGTTCGTGGGAAAACTTTGCCGGTACCTGTAGGTAATCTGGAAAGTTACATTCACGCCATTCACGCCATTCCCGTGCTGAAAGTCGAGGAAGAGCGTGGCTTGGCTGAGCGTCTTCGTGAAGACGATGATCTTGAGTCAGCGCGTCAGCTCATACTGCACAACTTACGTTTTGTGGTGAAGGTTGCTCGTGGTTATAACGGTTATGGCCTGCCTTTAAGTGACTTGGTACAGGAAGGTAATGTGGGCCTGATGAAAGCAGTTAAGCGCTTTGATCCCACCATGAATGTGCGCCTGATCTCCTTTGCGGTGCATTGGATTCGTGCAGAAATTCATGAATATATCCTGCGTAACTGGAAAATTGTAAAGATTGCCACGACTAAAGCGCAGCGTAAATTATTTTTTAATTTGCGTAGCAGTAAGTCACGCTTAGGCTGGTTGTCTAATGCGCAGGCTGAAGAAGTGGCTGGCGATCTTGGTGTCAGTAAAGCTGATGTGTTGGAGATGGAAAAACGCCTGGGCGCTAACGATGTAGCTTTTGACTTGCCCAATGGTTATGAGGATGATGACCATGCTTATTCTCCAAGTCAGTATCTGGTGACTGATGTGGCTGATCCGGCTGATACGCTGGAAGAAGAGCAGTGGCAAGCCTATACCCGTGAGCGTTTTCATGGTGCTTTGGCTGAACTTGATGAGCGGAGTCAGGATATTCTGAAAAGCCGTTGGTTGACTGAGCAGAAGGCGACGCTACAGGATTTGGCTGATAAATACGGTATTTCTGCTGAGCGAATTCGCCAGTTGGAAAATGCAGCGGTTAAGAAGTTGAAGGTTGCGGTCAGCGAAACCTAAGTCACTTTCAGTCTGGATTAAATAAAAAAAGGCCGCATATTGCGGCCTTTTTTTGGATCTTTTATTAACTTATTCCGGACTGAAGAACACAAGCTTTTAGCCAAAGAATGCAACAGACAGGAAGCTCAACCATGCGATGACGATAAGAGCGACAACAATCGCCATGGGTAGACCAAAATCCCAGCTAAACATAATTCACATCCTCATACTGTGTTTATAAGCAAACGATAATACATGTAAGTGTTTATGCTTTACAAGCAACAATCCAGTACTATATGCACTCTGTCTTCGTACATTGATCTATATCAAAATGATAGTGGCCACATTCCGTTCCCCGTTAAAATGTGACGGCTAAGCGGTATAGTGTGTGTCTCAGGCAGGATTATCAATAAAGTCACCAGTCAGTACCAGCATGTGTTAGTACGGTGAAATAGCATCACAACGGTAGAGGAGGTGGATGCTTATGTCTAATTTGCAACAACTTATACTACGTACAGATGTTAGTGGTATGCCACTGGAATGGATTCACTATCAAACCGCCGTTAAACTTTATTATACGGGGCAGGTGGCCTATACCTGCGGTACGCCGTTACACCAGGTTCATGGTGGTACTAATGCTAAAACGGGTGAGCGCAGTGAAATGACGCTGAATTCGATCATTGCTACGCAGGGTAGTCGCCAGAAGTTTTTCTCCGAAGGTTACACGCCGCCATTGAACAACCCGACGCTGTTTCGCAGAGACAATAATATATGTTTGTATTGTGGTCAGTCTTTTCAGGATAGGCAGTTGTCCCGCGACCATGTTCATCCGGTAGTTAAGGGTGGACTGGACATCTGGACTAATGTTGTTAGTGCCTGCAAAAGCTGTAACAGTCACAAGGGTGGTCGGACACCTGAGCAAGCAGGTATGCCATTGTTAGCCATTCCGTTTATGCCCACTTATGTCGAGTATGTTTTTCTCCAGGGTCGGAATATACTGTCGGATCAGATGGAGTTTCTCAGTGCGCATTTTCCGCGTGGCAGCAGTTTACGTGAAAGATGCCACTGATTAGCCTATATTCAGGGAATAATTTGATCATAAGGAGTGCTTCGGATGAATTGGCAGGGGTTTTTAAGTTGGTTACAGTCACTATTTGGTTCAGCAAACAACACGGGTGGAACAAACCCACCTACTAATGGTGGGCAACCCGCGCCGCGCCCACCCGTTACTCCACCCACGAGTCCGACGCCTGCTCCGGTGCCGCCAGTAACCCCAACACCTCCGGCCCCTGAACCGCCGGTTGTTCCGGCACCTACCCCGACACCAGCGCCACCGGTTGCTCCAGCGCCGACTCCACCGCCAGAAAGGCCACCAGTGGTTATTCCTCCGACAGTGGAGTTACCTACTGAAGGCGTCAATCTGGGTTTTGGCAAGCTGTGGGATAATCATCCTAATATCAGCCATAATGAGATGCAGCCTTGTCGACGTGAAGACGATGTACCGAATTTTGGTAATCAGTGTGCTATCCGGATGGGGATCTGTCTGACCCGTAGCAACTTAATGGAAGGCTATGATGGTGTGCAGTGCTGGTTTGGTCATGGCGGGCAGGGGCATAGTCTGCGGGCGCGTGAGTTAGCTTTGTGGATACGTAATAACCCTTCCAAATTTGGTCAGGCAGAAATCAAGACTGGCGTAGAGTGGCAGGATTATGTGGGTCGCACTGGTATTATTTTCTGCCAGAATTTCTGGGGTGAAAATAATTCAGGTGACCATATCGATTTGTGGGATGGCACTGGCGAATTTATGGGTGGTGGGTCTTTTTCATGGGAAGGGCCAGCGATGGCTAGTGGCGGGTTGGATTACATTGAGCGTTCTGAAGATGTTTGGTTCTGGCCTGTGCA
>CALHAO010000026.1 GCA_937931765.1 uncultured Thiotrichaceae bacterium | reverse complement strand
GGCCACATGCTTAGCATCATGCCAAACACCCCAGATAAACGACGACCCACGCTGCAACAGTATCTGTCTTTTCAATCGTCATTTTCTTCCTGCCTCAAGTATCCGGAATAACGGCAGTGACATCCACTTCAACCAACCACTCAGGACGCGCCAAAGCACTAATCACTACACCCGTCGAAACAGGAAATACACCTTTCAAGTGCCGCCCTACTTCGCGGTAAACAGCTTCCCGGTATTTCGGATCAACAATGTAGATCACGATCTTGCAAATATGTGACAACTCGCTGCCCGCTTCATCCAGCAACATGGCAACATTCTTCATCGCCTGATTGGTTTGCTCGGTGACGTCATCCACACCGACATTTTCAGCGGTATCAAGATTCTGGCCAATCTGACCACGCACAAATACCATCGTGCCTTTAGCCACTACCACCTGGCACAGGTCATTATCCAGTTTTTGTTCGGGGTAGGTTTCTTTAGTGTTAAACATGCGAATACGTTTATGAACGGGCATTGTGATTCTCCTTACTATTAATAAACTCTGAAAGATAACGTGCGAAGTCATAATTAGGCCGCTCCAGCCAGCATAAATGCCCTGGTTTTGCCATGTCAGAATGCGCACCTTTAAACACTGCTTCTGTGCCGGTGCGATCTTCCACATTCACTTCATCCAATAAGATTTTTAGTTGCTCAATCGCCTTAATGCCTTCCGGATCATCAATGAACTCTGGTGACAGGCCACCACCGTATAAAATCTGTACCTTGTCCACGGCCAGCGGCTGCAAACTCAGGTACCAGAAATAACCAGGTGTCAACGTAATCAAATGAGCGGGGTAAATAGCAATCAACGCGGTGGTATAACGCCAGTCCCCTTCAAGCCGAGTGTTGTCAGGATGAGCGTTACCAATGGCCAGCGAGGCTTCTTTACGAATCCAGTGATAATTATAAGCAGGCTCTCCAGCAGGGCAATCCATATCTTTCAGTTTAGAATGACCGCCCACCGTATTGCGATGTAGTACCGGCAGGTGGTAACTCTCCATGAAATTCTCGGCGAGTATTTTCCAATTAGTGTCCCAGACATGGCTTTCACAGAAAGTCTGGCTGTAGTTTTCCATGCCGTACTGACTAATCTTGTCATACAGCGTGCTGAGTTTATCCGCGACCGGTGCCGCATCTTTATTCAGCGTCAAATAGACCCAGCCTTGCCAGATTTCCAAACGAACTTCCGGCAATTGATAGTCGTCTTTATTGAACGCTGGGGAGTGCTCCATCTGCGGCGCACCGATGAGCTTGCCAGTTAAATTATAAGCCCAACCGTGGTAAGGGCAGACCAGTGTTCTGCAATTACCCTGCCCGGTTTTCAAAGTGGATAAGCGGTGCAGACAGACATTAGAAAATGCACGTAGCTGCCCTTCTTTATCGCGGATCACCACTATCGGCTCACCGGCCAGCTCACAGGTGAAATAATCACCCGGCTCTTTAGCGGCATCCTGACGACCCACACAAATCCATTCCTGTTTGAATACCTTCTCGTTTTCCTGCTCAAGGAATTCAGGGTGGGTATAAACACCCTTCGGCATAGCTCGCGCCTGCTCAAACGGCAGCTCAGCGTTGTCTTTTAACTGGCGAAGTAATGAAGCGATGGATTGCTGCATGGGTGTTCCTGCGGTGGTGGAGCATATTTATAGTGTGCAACAAATCTTACTTTTAATAAAACTGATTTTAACTAGGTTTTAGATCAGTTTTTGTTATCTTTGGGGATAGTCCCAATTCCTCAAACAAACGGCCCCTTAGCACCCCCCGCTTCCATCACCCACGCATAATGATTACTGCTACTCACCAACTCAGCACCATCACGTTCAATCAATACCTGCCGCTGCTCAGGATCTTTGGTCGCTGCCATTGCGCCCCAGAAAGCCACAATCTGTTCAGCATGTGCTCTCAGCTTAATCAATGTCTCCGGACAATCTGCCAGATCAGCCAAATTTTGCCCAGTCACCTTACCAACACCATTCACCGTCTTAGCGCCCGCTGATGTATAACCCGCTGGCAAATCACCTTTCAGATTGGTCACCCGCTTGTATTGAATCACATCAAAGATCTGATCCACCGCCTGTTTTGCACCTTCGACGCGTGAGACATGTTCAGTATCCGCTGCCGCGTGAGGCAACAACTCCATCTTATCCGCATGACGCACCTGCATCTCGCGATACGGTACCATCGGCCCGGACAAAGCACCACCGACAGGATCGACAAACAAATCCGCATCAATGCAAGCGTAACGCACTTTACCGCTACTCAGCACAGCGTCCAGCGCAGCCGCATCAATAACTTCACCCCGGTCATAATTAACGACCACCGCATTATCATTCAACGCACTCAGCACAGAGGCGTCGACTAATCCGGCATTCGCAAATACACCAGTTTCAGCATTCAGTGCCCCAAGACCTGTATGCGGACTGATGACATCAGCACCCTTAGCCGCTTCCTGCGGAGTGGCAGCGTATTGAAAACCTTCTGATTCAATCCAACGTTGATGTTGCGCACGTGCATAGATGGTCACTTTCATACCAAAAGCCTGCGCCAGTTTAGCCAGCTCCCGACCAATATTACCGTAACCAAGAATCGC
>CALHAO010000025.1 GCA_937931765.1 uncultured Thiotrichaceae bacterium | reverse complement strand
CCACCTGATAACGGTTCTTCGTGGCACTCATCGAACACTCTGTATTGACAGGTCTGACATTTTCGGTGATCTAATGCAACCGTAGTGATTTTATGGATGGCGTCTTTCTTTTCAGCAAAGAAGTATTGTGCGCCGATATGTTCATCAAAGTGACCACGATGAATGAAATTATTCACTTTCGGCTTCAACTCACCAAAATACAGCCCACCACCCTCGTCCTGCAGCCGATCAGATTCCTGCTCCAACATTTCAGCGCCACTGAGGTCGATGAAGTTAATCCCGGTTCCAATAATTAATATGTGTTTAATGCCTTCCTTCTCCGTAACCCGATGCATATAGCTTTGGATATGGTTGGCTGAGCCAAAGTAGATCGACATATCAATACGAATAATTTTCAGTTGCGGGCACTCATCTAAATGATCAGCCGCCGCCTCTTTCACCAGGGTACGCTTGTTGGTATCCGGGTTTTTGTCCGGGGAGAGACTAATAATATCCGGCGTTGAGGTGCGTGCCAGAAAAATAACCAGCGATAACAGCACACCAAAATAAATAGCAAACTCAAGGTGCAGGAATAATGTTGCAAAGAAAGTCGTCAACAGCACACTGTTCTCAGCCTGACTGGTCACCATGATTTTTTTGATATGCTCAAAATTAATCAGGTTATAAGCCACCAACATAATAATACCGCCCATCGCGGCGATAGGCAGATAAGCAGTTAATGGAGCCACCAATAAAATAATTAGCGCCAGAAAAATCGCCGCAAAAATGGCTGACATCGGGGTTTGCGCACCCGCCGAATAATTTACACCTGAACGGGTAAATGATCCGGAGCCTGCGTAACTGGAGAAGAAACTACCCACGACATTGGATAAACCCTGACCAAAGAACTCCTGATTCCCATCAATACGCTGATGTGACTTGGCGGCAATCGCACGGCTGATCGACACGGCTTCAATTAAACCCAACAAGGCCACGGCAAAGGCCTGTGGTGCTAGCATTTTAATGGTATCCAATGAAAAATCAGGCGCTGACAGCGGGGGTAGTGTCGCAGGAATCTCTCCAACAAAATTAATGCCTACCGTCTCTCCACCTAATAACAACGCAAACACACTGCCCAGAATCAACGCGATCAACATATTCGGCAGGCGTGGCAGAAAGAACTTCATCAGCAAAGCAATACTCAACGTAAAGGTTGCTACTGCCAGGATGAAAATATTCATGTCAGGCAATTGATGAAAAATCTCTACCCAGGTATGCAGAAATGACCCGCCGCGTGACACTTCCACGCCTAAGACATTCTTGATCTGACTGGTGGCGATCAGGATAGCTGCGCCTGCGGTAAAACCGATGACTACCGTGTGCGATACAAAATTAACCAAAGCCCCGAGCCGGGCCAGCGCGAAAGCCAGCTGATAAACACCGGCCAGGAAGGTAATCGTCAAGGCTGTACTGATAAATTCCGGCGATTCCGGTACAAAACCATTCGCGCTAACAGTGGAGAAAATAACAATCGAAATAGCGGTGGTCGGCCCTGAAATTAAGTGTAGTGATGAACCGAACAAGGCAGCCACAATCGGTGTCACCATCGCCGTGTACAGACCATATTGCGGCGGCAAACCCGCAATGGTGGCAAAAGCAACCCCTTGCGGTAAAACAATCACTGCACCGGTAAGACCCGCCATCAAATCAGCTTTCAGCGAAGCCTTGTTGATTTTTGGTAGCCAGAGGGTAAAAGGAAACAGAAATTGCAGCAGAATGTTCATAGGTGTTCTTTGCTCAGGAATAGGTGACAATAGTGCGGTATAACCAAGTACGTATGTCGGAAAATCCGGCAAACATTTGTTATTATTAACAGGCGCATTAGTCTACGCTTATTTGCTAACATGAAAAGCCGGATTTAATTTATTTTGTAGAAACTTCGGGGGAGACTCAGCAAAATCAACTACTGCATTAGGGCTATTGGCTAATGCCTCAATTCATCCGACAATGCTCGGGGACAGCCCCCTAAATGCGTTACTCGGTCATGGGCAGCAGTAGTTTTGGTTCATTTGATGTGACTGTACCCATTATTTATTTTTCCACCTGTGAGATACCCATGCCATATTATGTTTTCAAAATCACCCAACCGACTCAGCTGGTAAAAAATCTGGACTTACAGGATACCTTCGATGAGTACAAGCCAGCCCGCGCACTGGCCCGCGACTTACGTAAAAATGCGCTAGCGGGTGAACAATCCACTTACCAATTAGTTTTTGCCGCGAATCAGCTGGAAGCAGAAGAAAATCTTCAGGAACGCCGTGAAAAACCTGTATTAATGGAGTGGGAAAAGTAGGTGATCAGAGCAATAGGCTGCTCACATGGATGAAGATCAGTACCGGGCAACTTACAATAAAATAAACCAGCAGCGCTGCGTTTATGAAAAAGCCATCAATAACCGCCGCTGCGACTGTCGGCACAAAAAACCTTTCCTGCTCGCCACTCGCGAAGGTATCGGCTGCCTGTCAGAAGAATACCTGGGCCACTGCAGTGAATTTCTCACTACACTGCGCGATGGCTCGCGCTTTGCCTTGCGTGAAATCTGTATTGATGGCCCGTTGCCGCATAATAAAGAACTCAAAGTGCAGGCCGGGGGTTGCATTACTCTACAACAAATTCTATCGTCCGAGCCGGATGAAAAACCAGGCACCACACCCGATATCTATGAACTGATGCACAACGGTCTGTCCAGATACGGTAGTATTGACGCCCTTCCCTACAGTGAATTGGTGAAAGGGGTTTTGAATTACGAGAGTCGGCGCAAACGGCGCGGAGGTAAATGAGTGGAGCACTATCCTGCATTCCTGAATCTGAACGGACAACCTTGTCTGGTCGTTGGCGGCGGCAAAGTCGCTGGGCGTAAAGTCGCCACCCTGTTGCAAGCCGGTGCGCATGTGACGGTTGTATCACCTGAGCTGGATCATGAGCTGGGATTGACCTTAAAGCAATACCCGCAACACGCCACACACCATGCTCGTACGTTTATTGATGGCGACATTAATGATGCTTACCTTATTATTGCTGCCACCAACCAGCGCACAGTAAATTCGCAGATTGCCGGTCTGGCACATGCCCGGAAAATCTTGGTTAATGTCGCAGACAATCCACAGGAATGCAGCTTTATTGTGCCGTCTGTTGTTGATCGCTCACCGGTTAGCATTGCCGTTTCAACCGGCGGGGCATCACCGGTACTCGCCCGCCAATTGCGCATGAAACTGGAAACTATGGTGCCATCCACCTGCGGCAAGCTGGCAGAAATCACTGAAGCTTACCGCGAAAAGGTTAAACAACATTTCCCACAAGCCGCCCAGCGCAAACAATTCTGGGAAAAGGCCTTACGTGGCCCATTTGCTGAATTGGTTTACATGGGCAATGAAACGGAAGCCCGTAAACGTCTGGATGAAATGCTGGAACAGGACCTGGATACCACCGAAGTCGGCGAAGTTTATTTGGTAGGTGCCGGGCCAGGTGATCCGGACTTACTGACTTTTCGTGCTGCGCGTTTGATGCTACAGGCTGATGTCATGGTGTATGACCGGCTGGTCGCCAAATCGATTCTGGATATGGCCAACCAGAATGCTGAACGTATTTATGTTGGCAAGGAAAGATCCAATCATGCCGTGCCACAAAATAAGATCAATGATCTGCTGGTCGATTTAGCCAAACAAGGCAAACGTGTATTGCGCCTCAAAGGCGGTGATCCGTTTATCTTTGGCCGTGGTGGTGAAGAAATTGAGACGCTGGCAGAAAACGGTATTCCGTTTCAGGTGGTTCCGGGCATCACAGCAGCATCCGGCTGTTCATCTTATGCAGGCATTCCACTCACGCACCGGGATTATGCACAATCCTGTACCTTTGCCACCGGCCACCTGAAAGACGGCAGCATTGATCTCGACTGGGATAAATTAGCCACACCAAACCAAACAGTTGTGTTTTATATGGGGCTGACTGGTATCCATGTTATTAGCCGCGAACTCATTGCACATGGCGTACCGGCAGATATGCCAGCCGCCCTAGTCGAGCAAGGCACCACCCGTAATCAGCGCGTACATATAGGTACACTGGAAACACTGCCACAGCTAGTCAAAGAACGTGGTGTACGCGCTCCCACTATGACCATTGTCGGTGAAGTCGTAAAATTGCACGATAAACTACGCTGGTATGAACCGGAACGCCATGTGACAGCCAGCGAGTTCAGCCTCGAACACACCGCCACGGAGAAGACCTAATGGCCGAAGTCAAAGAGATCAAAATCGCTGCACACGAGTTATTCAAACAAAATGCCGGTGATGGTGGCAGCTGCTCAGAAGCAGAACCCTTTGCGCTGCAAGTGACCGATGACAGTATGGAGCCTGAGTTTGATACAGGCTGCATTGTTATTATTGACCCCAGCACGGTGGTGCGCGATGGTTCTTATGTTTTTGCCAAAGACCTGAAAGACGAGTATATTTTCCGCCGCCTGCGTATTATGGACGGCAATTATTACCTCGAACCGCTGAATCCGGCTTATGACACTTTTCAAATCAGCGGCATGAGTCAGATTGAAGGTATTATTACCCAACGTGCAGGCAAGCGACGCTCTTATCACAAATGGTATAACAACTAGTATGAACATGCTCTATGGCATCAGTAACTGCGACACCATCCGCAAAGCCCGCAAATGGCTGAAGGAGCGGGACATTGAATACACCTTTCATGACTTCCGTAAAGATGGCCTGAACCCTGTGCAATTACGTGCCTGGGTCGCTGAACTTGGCTGGGAAGCGCTGATCAATAAACGCGGTACTACCTGGCGCAAACTGCCGGAACAAACCCGTGAGAATATGGATGAGACACTGGCTTTAGCAGTGATGGAAGATCAGCCTGCCATTATAAAACGTCCGGTGCTGTATACTGGCAGCCAAACGGTCATTGGTTTTTCCGAAGACAACTATCGTCAAATTTTTCAGAACTAAACCCCCATAGAGTACACCTCACATGCCCACTACCTACCCTACTCTGGATCTGGCTATCGATCTTGTTTCCCGCCCGTCTGTTACGCCTGATGATAAAGGTTGCCAAGCACTGCTTTGTCAGCGGCTGGTGCCGTTAGGCTTTAAAGCTGAATACATCAATGCAGGGGAAGTAGAAAACCTCTGGCTGCGCAAAGGCACTGAAGGGCCAGTCTTGTGTTTTGCCGGGCACACAGATGTCGTACCCACCGGGCCGCTGGAAGCATGGGATAGCCATCCGTTTGAACCAGAAATTCGTGATGGCCTACTTTATGGACGTGGTACGGCTGACATGAAAGGTAGCATTGCAGCTTTTGTGGTAGCTTGTGAGGAATTCGTCGAGGCACATCCGGAACATACCGGCTCTATTGCACTACTGATCACCAGCGATGAAGAAGGCCCCGCAACCAACGGCACAGTGAAAGTCATTGAAACACTGGAAGCCCGTAATGAAAAAATCGACTGGTGCTTAGTCGGCGAGCCTTCCAGTAAAGACCAACTGGGCGACATTATTAAAAATGGCCGACGCGGCTCACTCAACGCCAAACTGATTGTTTCAGGCAAACAGGGGCATGTCGCCTATCCGCATCTGGCAGAAAACCCTATCCACAAAATAGCACCGGCTTTAGCTGAACTGGCAGCCACCGAGTGGGATCAGGGCAATGACTTTTTCCCTGCGACTACTTTCCAGGTATCAAACCTGAATTCAGGCACAGGCGTGACCAATGTTATTCCGGGCACAGCGGAAGCACTGATTAACTTTCGTTTTTCCACTGAGTTAACCGAACAGGAAATCCGTCAGAGAACCGAAGGCATACTGAACAATCACGGCCTGAATTATCAGATCGAATGGAAGCTTTCCGGCCAGCCCTTTCTGACTGCGGCTGGTGAATTAGTCGCTGCCAGTGTTTCCGCTATTAAAGCAGTAACTGGTTTGGATACAGAACTATCTACCAGTGGCGGTACATCCGATGGGCGCTTTATCGCACCCACCGGCGCACAAGTGCTTGAGCTGGGGCCTCGTAACAATACTATTCATCAGATAAATGAGTGCGTTTCTGCCGATGATCTCAGCACGCTGACTATTATTTACCGGAAAATCCTGGAAGGTTTACTCACTAAAGCAATCTGAAAAAAATCCCTCAATCTATTTCAGATTAATGTAAAAGTCGAAGACTTCTATGTTTGGGGTGAAATTTTTTCATGCCCGCTACTTTAATGTCTTGCGTGGCCGCCCCCGGCCACGTTTATCAATCACTGCCTCTTTTAGCTCCGCATCCCCCCAGTTCAACAACGTTGTCTGCAAATAATCAGCGACTTCATGAAGCCGTTCACCTAAAGCCAGGCGATAATTTGCCTCGCGGCGATGACAAATCTCCAACTCCTCATTAAGCCGCGCAATATCCTGATCATATTTCTCCTGCAGAATATCCAGCTCATTCTGTAGCGCATCATTTATTTTATTAAAATCACGCTTCAGTCTCACCTTTTCTTCTGCAGCCTGGCGACGCGCTTCCGCCAAAGTTGTTGTGCGGGCACCTTTAGGTCGCCCACGTTTAGGTGTAACATTAGCATCTGTAGACTGCTCAGCAGATTTGGGCTGCTGCGCTTCGTTACCCGCTACATTTCTGTCGTGCCGGTCATTACTTGTTACCGAATCACTATCAATAGTGGCTTCCACTTTAGATAAAACCTCGCTTAAGTTTTACATATCAAAATCACTGGGGTTTTTATATCAAAATCGTTGTAGTTTTTGGCAAATTATTACACAAAATAGGTAAATTTGTAAAACAGAAAATCTGCCAGATTCATTGTCTGGAATGACAGAGTATGCGATGTTAGACTTTTTACAGCTCTTTTAAACTAAGGTATGCAATGCTGTCATCCCAACATACAAGTTCCGGCCTGCTACTCCTTGGACTCTCTGTTAGTTCATCGGTAGTATCAGCAGCACAGGACTGGAGCTGCCCGACCGGTTCGGCAAGTGGTAATAAAATACAACAAAAGACCGCTCAGCTGCCACAAGGGGTGCAGAAAGAAGCTGTCTATATTGAAGCTGATCAGGCCTTATTTAAAGAAAAGGGCCTGTCCGTACTGGAAGGCATGGTCATTATTGCTAAAGATAGCACTCGCCTTAGCGCCGACCAGGCTACTTATGAAAAACAAAGCCAGCAGATCAGTGCTGAGGGCAATGTCTATTTTATCAGCGATGGCCTGGAATTACAGACCCAAAAACTTAATTTCAACCTGGCCACCAGCACCGGTGAAATACAGCAGGCGGATTATCAGTTCAGCGGTCTGGACGGACGCGGCAGCAGCGAAAAAATCAGCCGTGAAGCCAATGGCGTAGCACGCTTAACCGACGCCACTTATACCACCTGCCCGCTTGACAACAACACCTGGAGTATTCGTGCAAAAAGCATCGAACTCGACCAGACCAAAGACGAAGGCGTAGCACGCAACCTGAGCCTGAGAATAAAAGACACCCCCATTCTGTACCTGCCCTACTTCTCATTCCCACTCAGCGAGAAACGTAAATCCGGCTTTCTCACACCCACGTTCGCCACTGATGACAGCAGCGGCGTCCATATCAGTGTGCCTTATTATTGGAATCTGGCACCCAATTACGACCTGACCGTCACCACAAACTTCCTCAGTCAACGCGGTATAAAACTGGACTCTGAGTTCCGGTATCTTTCCAACAAACAAAGCGGCAGTTTCGAATATGATTTTCTACCGGGGGATGATGAATACGCCGATAAAAATCGCTACTTCTTTAATCTGAAATATGCCCGGTCACTGAGCGAAAATAGTGAACTCACCCTGGATGCTAAAGGTGTTTCGGACAATCAGTACTTTGAAGACCTGGGCACCTCACTGGAAAGCAGCAGTATCGTCAATCTGGAACGGACGCTGGGTTATAAAAACCGTAGGGGCGACTGGACATTCTCAGCACTGGTGCAGGATTTTCAGGTGCTGGATAGCACCAGCGAAGCTTATGCACGCCTGCCTCAGCTCAGATTTGACTGGC
Source organism: uncultured Thiotrichaceae bacterium (assembly GCA_937931765.1). GTDB lineage: Bacteria > Pseudomonadota > Gammaproteobacteria > Thiotrichales > Thiotrichaceae > Thiolinea. The sequence goes on along the minus strand of CALHAO010000025.1, from coordinate 5,264 downwards.
AGCCACAAGCTGCGGCGGGAGAAACCCAATGGGATTTCAATGGCGAATATGCTTTTTTCAGCAATAGTAACTCAAGTGACGGCCACCGGATCAGTGCTGAAGCTTCAGTCAAAAAACGTTACGGCGATGAATTTGCCTATGTCACACCGGCTATCAAGCTGCAACACGCCAGTTACAAAGTGGATCAGCAAGGTGACGACCAGATCAACCGTACCTTACCCACCGTATCTGTTGATAGTGGTCTGTTTTTTGAGCGCGAATTAAAAGGCGGCAAACTCATCCAAACACTGGAGCCACGACTCTATTATACTTATACACCCTTTAACGATCAGAACAGCATTCCGGTTTTCGATTCATCAGACAGGACACTGAGCTATAGCCAGCTATTCAGCGATAATCGTTTTACCGGCAAAGACCGCATTGAAGATGCTAACCGCCTATCCACCTCACTGACCACCCGTTTACAAAATCGCGAAACAGGCCGTGAGGTATTCCGGGCCAGCGCCGGACAAATCTATCACCTGGATGACCGCAAAGTATCATTGTCCAACGAATCAGATGCGACTATTCAGGCAGGCACCCGTTCAGAACTGGTGTTTGAAGCAGCTGGTGAACTGAATGCGTCCACCCGCATGACCACGACGGCCTTTGTTAATACTAATGATGGTAGCGTAAGCGCCAGCCAGCTAAAAATTAACTACAAAGACCAGAAAGACCGGGTACTGAATGTGGGTTACAACCAGCGTAAAGATGATTATGAAGCTGCGCACATTTCATTTGCCACCCCCGTCACCGAAAGCTGGAAGTTGGCCGGTGGGTATGAACATGACCTGGAAAATGACCGCATGCTGGAGTCAGTGCTTGGTGTTGAATACCGGGGTTGCTGCTGGAAAGGGCGTATTGCAGGCAGGCAATATTTACTCTCAGACAACACCACTTATGATGATGCCATCTTTGTCGAACTTGAGCTAAAAGGTCTGGGTAACTTCGGCAGTAGCGCCAGTACATTCTTAAGCAACCAAATTTATGGCTATGAATAATCCAAATTATCTAAAGCCTAATAACACAACCGCTTGATTATCAGATAGAATCCACAAAACCCTATTTACAGCTACAATAAAAGACTGCTGCTCCGAAAAAATCTGAATAAGCACGTGTGAGGAATAACCATGAAAAACCGTATGCGACTGGCACTGACAACAGGAGAACCTGGCGGAATTGGCCCGGATCTAACGCTGGTATTAGCCAGTCAGGTACACTGGGCAGCCGACATTATTGTATTGGGTGATCCGGAAGTATTACGCGCCCGCGCCCGCTTATTAGACATCAATATTCGCCTGCGCCCTTATAAGCCCGATACCGAGCAAAGACCCTGTCAACCCGGTGAGATGTTTATCTTACCTGTTGCTTGCGCCGCACCTGTCGTGCCCGGCTCACTGAATGTAGACAATGCGCCCTATGTATTGGAAATGCTCCAGCGTGCAGCACAAGGCTGCCTTGATGGTGAGTTTGCCGCCATGGTGACAGCACCGTTGCACAAGGGTGTGATGAATGATGCGGGTATTGCCTTTACCGGTCACACAGAATTTCTGGCGGATTATACCGGAGCTACTACGCCGGTAATGATGCTGGCAGCTGGTGATTTACGGGTTGCTTTGGCGACGACTCACCTGCCGTTGAATAAAGTCAGTGAAACCATCACACCACCGCTATTACGTCAGGTACTACAAACACTGGATACAGACCTTCGTGAGAAATTTGGCATCGAACACCCGCATATATTGGTGTGTGGCCTGAATCCACATGCTGGTGAAGGTGGGCATCTGGGCACCGAAGAATTAAACACCATCATTCCGGTGATCCAGCAGATGCAACAGCAAGGTTTACATCTCACTGGCCCTCTACCTGCTGATACCCTGTTCACCCCACGCCATCTGGAAAAAGCAGATGCTGTACTCGCTATGTACCATGACCAGGGATTACCTGTTTTAAAATACGCCGGATTTGGTCAGGCGGTTAATGTGACACTGGGCTTACCGATTATCCGTACCTCAGTTGATCATGGCACTGCCTTAGATCTTGCGGGTAAAGGTCAGGCAGAAAGCAGTAGCCTGCGTACAGCGATCCAAATGGCCGTTGGCTTAGCCCGTAGCGCACAGAACGAGCAGCAATAGTAATATCGTAATACCGCAAAACAAAACAGGGCGTATAACCTATACTTTGTGTATAGCGCACATAAAAAGATTTCACCCCAAGCATGAAAGTCTCCGACTTTCACAGTAACAAAGTACGTGGGAGTATGAACCTTGGAAACAGCCTTTATCAGCTACCGTCGTCAGGACAGCGCGGGCTATTCGCGCGCCCTGTACAATGAACTTTCGCAGCATTTCGATGCCGAGCAAATTTTCATGGATGTGGACGACATCCCGTTGGGCACTGACTTTGTACACATTCTGAAGCGCAATCTTCAGGATTGTAAAGTGATGTTGGTCATTATCGGCCCACAATGGCTGGACATTCGCAGCAGTAATGGCGGGCGCAGGCTGGATAACCCTGATGATTTTGTACTGCTTGAGATTGCCAGTGCGCTGGAAAATAATTTCAATATTATTCCCGTGCTGGTCAATGGTGCGCCCATGCCAGCAGAGGCAGACCTACCTGACATACTGAAGCCACTGTCACGGCGGCAGGCGCTGGAACTGGATAATAAATACTATCAACACGGTATTGCTGATCTGGTGAAAGCACTGGAGCCGCACTTAGGCCCGGCAAAAAGTAATAAAAAACCCATAGCACCACAACCACCAGACACAAAAAAGCGTTCTTTTATTCCAGCGATAATCGGACTTTCAGTCGTCGCCTTGCTCGGTATTCTTTTCTATTTCTGGCAACAACCAACAACGGACATCAGCACATCAAGCCAGCAAACGAACTCAGTAGTACCGCAGAATAAAAGTATAACCACTACCAACAACATCCCTGAGCAGACTCCTAATCAACCTGCCAATGCACCCGCAGGCTTCAACTGCCAACAAGCGGGCACTGATGTGGAAAATGCGATTTGCAATGATAATAAAACCCGCAAAACGGATCTGGAACTCAACCAACTCTTTAACAAGGTCAGCACACAACTGCCTCCAGCGGCCAGAGCCGTGCTGGACAAACGTCAAAAAGCCTGGTTAAAACAACGCGACAGCTACATCCGCCAGAATTGTTTCACCCAATCCAATCAATCGCTCATCACACAATGTATAGATAGTTATTACCAGCAACGCATCACCAGCCTGGCACGCATACCGAGCAACCTGATCAGTCAGGTACAATTACGTGACCCACCGACCAATATCAGGAAAACACCTAATGGTGAGGTACTGTGTAAGCTTCAGCAAAAACAAATTATCACAGTCTTTAACGGCACGCACTTACAACATAACGGCGCGAAGTGGTATCAGACACAGGTGTGCGGGAGTGATGCCTGGGGTGTGGTGCATGAGTCTCAGATTAGTACGCCTCGTTGAAAAGGGTGTAAAACTATCAAAGATTGAAATCCCCCTTGTTCCCCCTTTTTCAAAGGGAGAGACCATTCTATGATGAGTATCGTTAATCTGAATGGAAAGCACTCCCCTTTGAAAAAGGGGAGACGGAGGGGATTTGGCTTTTATGAAACTGGCATAAATTTCAGCGAGTCAAATATTCTCTAAGGTATTTGACTCGCTCAGCATTATCCCGCGCCAACTCCCCATTCGCATGCCGCAAACTATTTTCAAAACCAATGCGCACTTTACCGCCCTGCTTCACCGCTTCTGCTAAACACAAAGTTTCCGCCACACCAAAGGCACACACCGCCCATTCAATCTGATAATCACCCTGATATTGGCGCAACTTATCAATAAATGGCTGCAGATCTTCCTGCTGACTTTCCAAATCCTTACGATACCGCCCTAACACAAATAATAACTGGGCCTGATTACCCACCAGCGGAATCAAACCAGCATCAACCCGCGCAAACCACTCCGCCACATCATCAGCAGAATAAATAATGTGCTGAATGGTGACCTGCCCGTCATTAGCCCACTGATAGAACTCCTGTGCTTGGCGTTTATTGTGCTCATCAGATTTCTCATCCAACATTTCACGCATCGCCACTGATACATAAGCCGGATGCAATTCACGGATAATACTACGTTGTTGTTCCGGCTGATAAATACCGGCAGCTTCTGATGTCACCTGCACAGTCATCTCAGGCACGGCCAGCGCCAACTCCCGTGTCAGCTCCTGATATAAACCCACATCCAACACATGTTTACCCTGCGCATCCCGCACATGCGCATGAATACCATCAGCCCCTTCAGCAGCGCATTCCCTCGCACATTCAACAATCTCAGGGATAGTCATCGGCAACTCAGGATGATCAGCTTTAGTCCTTCTGGCCCCGTTCGGCGCAATCATCAACTCAGGCAACGGCAGCATCAATCGCTCCTTTTAATTTAGTCACCAACTCATCAATCTGAGCATCTTCCAATATAAACGGTGGTGCCAGCAAAATATGATCCCCACGCTCACCATCAATAGTGCCGCTCATGGGATAACACATCAAACCCCGCTCAAAAGCCGCCGCTTTTACCCGTTTGGCAGTCGCCAGTTCCGGATTTAATGGCGCTTTGCTTGCTTTATCAGCCAACAATTCAACACCACGAAACAGCCCCCGGCCACGTATATCACCCACAAAAACATGATCAGCAAATTCAGCGCGCAAAGCCTGATCCAGTTTATCGCCCATCACATTAACCCGCTCCACCAGCTGGCGTTCCAGCATAGTGGTTAATACCGCCAGACCCGCCGCACACGCCGTAGGGTGTCCCATGTAAGTATGGCCATGCTGGAAGAAACCACTGCCGTGCTCAATCGCCGCATACATTTCACCGGTACATAACATCGCCCCCAAAGGCTGATAGCCTGCCCCCAGGCCTTTGGCAATCGTCACAATATCCGGACTAATACCATCGTACTCACAGGCAAATAATGTACCGGTACGCCCCATGCCACACATCACTTCATCCAGAATCAGTAACACACCATACTGATCACAAATTTCACGGATACGTTTAAAATAGCCCTCTACAGCAGGCACAGCACCCAGTGTCGCACCCACCACCGGTTCAGCCAGAAAGGCGATAACTGTTTCCGGCCCGACGCGTAATAGTTCCTGTTCCAGTTCATTAGCCACCCGCTGGCCATATTCAAATTCAGACTCATCCGCCTGT